>NZ_JBRBUA010000070.1:0-7725 GCF_052826345.1 Brevirhabdus sp.
CACCTTGTTGAAGGTCAGCTGCGCGGTGGTGCCGATCAGCGACTTGAGCTCTTCGGCGGAGCCGATGCCGGGCACCTGGATCAGGATGCGGTCGCTGCCCTGGCGCTGGATCGTCGGCTCTCTCGTGCCGACCTCATCGACGCGGCGGCGGATGATTTCGAGACTCTGGCGGATGGTGCGATCGTCGGTCGCCGCGCGCTCTGCGTCCGACAGCTTGACGACGACCTCGCCATTCTGACCGGACACCAGCAGATCCGTGGTCGGACCCGAGCCCAGCGAAACGACGGGTTGCGCCAGTTTCTGCACGATGGCGACCGCATCCTGAATGGCCTGCGGGTTGGACAGCCGCACGCGCAGCTCGTCGGGGGCCGAATCCTGCCTGCGGATCGTGCCGACGGTGCCGCGTTCGGCCCGCAGCGCATCGCGCACCTCGGGCCACAGCGCGTTCATCCGCTGGGCGTAGACGTCCGACAGCTGAACCTCGCCAAGCAGATGCGCGCCGCCGCGCAGATCGAGACCGAGGTTGACCAGATTGTTGGGCAGCCAGTCGGGCCAGCCCGCGCGCTGCGCTGTCAGCTCGGGCGTGACGGGCAGCCCCTTCTCGATCGCCTTCACGGCGTCGTTATGCTGCTCCACGCGGGTGTAGAACGCGTTGGGCGCGGCCAGCACAAGCCCGAGCGCGCATAGGCCCCAGACGAGAATCTGTTTCCAGAGAGAAAAATGAAGCATCGCCGCCCCCAGCGGTTAGGAGCTGGCAGGCTCTGTCTTGGAAATGACCTGTGCGATGGTGCCCTGCACCACGCGGACCTTGACGCCATCGGCGATCTCGACCTCGAGTTCCTCGCCTTCCTTGACCTTGGTGACCTTGCCGATCAGCCCGCCCTGGGTGATGACCTGGTCGCCACGACGCAACGCGGAGACCATCGCCTTGTGCTGCTTGAGCTTTTTCTGCTGCGGACGGATCAGCAGGAAATACATGATCGCGAAGATCAGGATAAGCGGGATAAAGCTGGTGAAGGCGCTTGCGGCGCCTCCGGCGGCCTGGGCGTAGGCGGGTGTTGCGAACATTCCGGGGTCCTTGACAGTGGCGGGGTGCGTCGGCACCTCATGATTTCGCGCGCACCCTATCTTCGGCCAACGCAATGCACAAGGCGTCCCCCGGCCCCGTGCGGCACCATGACAGCGGATTGTGAACGCGCCAAATGCCGGGGATGCGCCGCGCGCGCCGCGTCACCCGAAACCTGCCTGCCCGAAAGCCGACGCGCGGCGAGGCCACGCGGTCGGGGACGCCGCGCACCCCGCACCGGCGGGCGGGCCCTCAGGACGCGATTTGCCGACGCTCCGCCGACGCCAGACAGGCATCGGTCTTTTCAAGCACCAGAAAGGTCATCATGCCCGCGGGAGGCAGCGTCTTTTGCGTCTTCACCGAAAGGCAGCTTTCGTTCAGAACCCGCTGGATCGGGAAATCCGAATGCCATCCCAGCAGATTGGCGAAAGGGGCCGACATCCGCTCGACCACCGCCAGCGGGCCGCGATCGCGCGAGAAATGGTTGGTGATGACGATGCTGCCGCCGGGTTTGCACACGCGCGCCATCTCGGCGATCACGCGCTCGGGCTCGGGCACGACCGAGACGATATGCATCGCGGCCACCGTGTCGAAATGATCGTCGGGAAAGTCGAGGACGCGCGCGTCCATCTGCATCAGCGCCTTCACATGCGACAGCTTTTGCCGCGCGACCCGGGCGCGCGCCTTGGCCAGCATCTCGTCGCTGGCGTCGATTCCCGTAACCTCGACGCCCGGGTCGTAATGCGGCAACGACAACCCGGTGCCGACGCCGACCTCCAGCACGTGACCGCCCTGGATATTCGCATGCGCGGTCGCGCGTCTACGCCCGGCATTGGTCAGGGCCCCGAAGGTCTTGTCATATATCGGTGCCCAGCGGGCGTATGATGATTGGACCGCGCGCAGTTCCATCAGATCTCCGTTCGATGATTGCGTTTCCGTCTGTCCGTGGTCCACGCCCACAGAACGCCGGTCACATAGACCAGGTCCAGGAACACCAGCGTGGCCCAGGGGTAAATCAGCAGCGCCGCCAACAGGATGACGAAGCCCACGATCAGGAATTTCACCCGGTCGCGCGAAATCGTCATCACCTTGAAGGACCAGATCGGAATCCGGCTGATCATCAGCAGGCCGACGGTCACGATGTAAAGCGCGATGAGCGATGAGGGGATGGTCGGCGCGCCGTCGAACAGCAGGAACGACACGAACATCGGGAACAGCACCAGCATCGCGCCCGCAGGCGACGGGATGCCCACGAAGAACTTGCCGTCGTCGCGGACCTCGGCCTTGATGCCCACGTTGAACCGCGCCAGCCGGATCACGCAGCAGACCGCGTAGATCAGCACGGAGATCCAGCCCGCCTGCCGCAGATCCTGCAAGGCCCAGACGTAGATCATCATCGACGGCGCAATGCCGAAATTCACGAAATCGGCGAGTGAGTCGAGCTCGGCGCCGATGGCGCTTTCGCATTTCAGCAGCCGCGCCAGCCGCCCGTCGAACCCGTCCAGGATGGCGGCGACCAGGATCAGCAGCACCGCGCGTTCGAAGTCGCCGTGAAAGCTGAGCCTGATCGAGGTGAGCCCGGCGCAGATCGCGCCGATCGTCAGCAGGTTGGGCAGCAGGTTGATGATCGGCTGCTCTCCGCGCAGGCGGCGCCGACTGGTTGCGGGCGGGGACGCGGGGGGTTTCGACATATCAGGCAATCCGGGCCAGGCGCGGCGGCTCGGCGGATGTCAGGTCGGCGAGAACCGTCTCGCCCGATACCATCTTCTGTCCGATCGACACCAGCGGGTGCACGCCCTCGGGCAGATAGACATCCACGCGGGAACCGAAACGGATCAGGCCGAACCGTTCGCCGGTGTCCAGATGATTGCCCTTCTGCACGAAGCACACGATCCGGCGCGCCACGAGCCCCGCGATCTGCACCACCGCGACCTGCCGCCCATCGGGCAGCGCGATGCACAGGCTGTTGCGCTCGTTGTCGTCGCTGGCCTTGTCGAGCGAGGCGTTGAAAAACTTGCCGGGGCGGTAGGCGACAGCGGCCACCTCCCCCTCGACGGGGCAGCGGTTCACATGGCAGTCGAAGACGTTCATGAAGACGCTCACCCGCGTCAACGCCGTGTCCGCCATGCCGAGTTCCGCCGGGGGAACGGCCTTTTCGATCAGCGAGATCGTGCCGTCGGCGGGGCTGACCACCAGCCCCTCGCGCAGCGGCGTGGCGCGTTTGGGATCGCGGAAGAAATAGTAACACCAGACCGTCAGCCCGACGCCGATCCAGCCCAAAGCCTCCTCCACGAAGAAAAGGACCAGGGTGATTGCCGCGAAAATGGCGACAAACCGGATGCCTTCTCGGTGCATCGGCTTGATGAAGGTTTCCAGCATGTTCATCGACAGGGTCGCTTTTCCGTTGAATTAGGTCGTTTGTTAACGATGTTCCCACGCAGGATACAACGCCAAAAGAGATTTTTCATCCGATGGGCGCGTGCCCGCCACTGCTTAGCGTGCGAATTGCGCCCTGTCATCCGCGACCTGTGCGGCGACGCGCGCACAACGGGGCCGGGGGATGGCATTTCTGCGTCCGCCCTACATAGGATGCCAGATCGCCGGTTACACCCCGTGCGAAACGCGCTAAACAGCCGCTGAAAATCCGGCGCATGCCACGCCGGTCCTGCCCGCAACTGTCCGAGGAACCAGAAATGCACGATATCCGCGCCATCCGCGAAGCGCCCGAAGTCTTCGATCAGGCCATGCAGCGGCGCGGCCTGTCGTCGCAATCCGCCAGGATACTGGCGATCGACAGCGCGCGCCGCGAAGCGATCCGCGCGGCCGAGGATGCGCTGGCCGAGCGCAACGCCGCCAGCAAGCAGGTCGGCGCCGCCAAGGGGCGTGGCGACGAAGCGGAGTTCGAGCGTCTGCGCGCGCTGGTCGCCGCCAAGAAGGACGAGCTCGCCGGGCTGGAGGAACAGGCCAGGATCGAGGACGCGCGCCTGCGCGATCTGTTGATGGCGCTGCCCAACCTGCCCCTGCCCGAGGTGCCCGACGGCGCGGACGAGGATGACAACGTCGAGCTGCACCGCCGCGGCACGCCGCGCAGCTTTGAGTTCGCCCCGTTGGAGCATTATCAGCTGCCCGCGGTTCGCAACGGCATGGATTTCGAGACGGCGGCAAAGCTGTCGGGCGCGCGCTATGTCGTGCTGTCGGGCGCGGTGGCGCGGCTGCACCGGGCGCTGGCGCAGTTCATGCTGGACACCCATGTCACCGAAAACGGCCTGAGCGAGACCTGGACGCCGGTGCTGGTGCGCGAGGAGATGATGCTGGGCACCGGGCAGCTGCCCAAGTTCGGCGAGGACAGCTATCAGACCACCGAGGGCCTGTGGCTGGTGCCCACTGCCGAGGTGACGCTGACCAATATCGTCAACGGCCTGACGCTGGAGGAAGCCGCCCTGCCCCGGCGGTTCGTCGCGCACACGCAATGCTTCCGCTCCGAGGCGGGCAGCGCCGGCCGCGACACCGCGGGCATGTTGCGTCAGCACCAGTTCGAAAAGGTCGAGATGGTTTCGATCACCCACCCCGACACATCGCGCGAGGAGCTCGACCGCATGACCGGCTGCGCCGAGGGCATCCTCGACCGGCTGGGCCTGCCGTATCGCACGGTCGTGCTTTCGACCGGGGACATGGGTTTCGGCGCGCAGCGCACGCATGACATCGAGGTCTGGCTACCCGGTCAGAACAGCTACCGCGAAATCAGCTCCGTGTCGCTCTGCGGTGATTTCCAGGCGCGGCGCATGAGCGCGCGCTTCCGCCCCGAGGGCGGCGGCAAGCCCGAGTTCGTGCACACGCTGAACGGCTCGGGCCTGGCGGTGGGGCGCTGTCTGATCGCGGTGCTGGAGAATGGCCAGCAGGCCGACGGCTCGGTGAATCTGCCCGAGGTGCTCCACCCCTATCTCGGCGGCAAATCCCGTCTCGGCGCCGCGGGCGGGCTGGAATGAGCCCCCTATCGCGACCGGAGGCACGGGCGTGAGCGTGCTCAAGCCCTGGCTGGTGCTGATCGCCACGCTGGCCTTCGTCGGCGCGCCCCTGCTGACGCCGGGTTTCGGCGGCTTCGATCCCGACCTGTTCCCGGTGCCGCAGATTTCCCCGCCGGTTCAGCCCGCAGGCTGGGCTTTCGCGATCTGGGGCGTGATTTACCTGTGGCTGGTGGTCAGCGCGTTTTTCGGCGTGATCGCGCGGCCCGACGATGCGGCATGGGCCCCGGTACGCGGCCCGCTGGCGGCATCGCTTGCCATCGGCAGCGTCTGGCTGCTGGTGGCGATGCAGTCGCCGATCTGGGCGACGGTCCTGATCTGGGCGATGCTGATCCTGGCGGTGGTGGCGATGCTGCGACTGCCGAAAGGGCACGATCGCTGGTTGCTGGAATTTCCGGTGGCGCTGTACACCGGGTGGCTGTCCGCGGCCGCCTGTGTGTCGCTGGGCCTGCTGGGCGCGGGCTACGGGATCGGCCCGGGCGGCGATGCGGGGCAAACGGTCTGGGCGGCGGTGGCGATCTTGCTGGCCTTGGCGCTTGCCAGCTTCCTGCAGTCGCGCCCGCCCCGCAGCCCCGCCTATACCGCCGCGGTGATCTGGGCGCTGGTCGCGATCACCGAACAGAACCGCGGCGACAACTGGAGCGTCGCGGCCCTCGCCGTCACGGGCATCATGCTGCTGGTCTATTCCGCGGTGTGCGGCGATCTGCCGAAGTGGTTGCGCAAGGGCTGAGGCTCCGGCGCACCCCCTGCGCCGCCCCTGCGCATCTTCCCGAACATCTGCGACCCGTGCGCCGCGCCGCGGCGACGGCCCGTCCCCTGCTCAGCCGCCCCCGGCTCAGCCGTCGAGCTTGCGCAGACGCCGGATCAGCGCCGAGGTGTCCCAGCGCCCGCCGCCCATGTTCTGCACGTCCTTGTAATACTGGTCGATCAACGCGGTGCCCGGCAGGCTGGCGCCGTTGTTGTCGGCTTCCGACAGGCAGATGCCCAGATCCTTGCGCATCCAGTCGATGGCGAAGCCATGCTCGAACTCATCGGCCAGCATCGTCTTGTAGCGGTTCTGCATCTGCCAGCTGCCCGCCGCGCCGCCCGCGATCACGTCGACCACCGCTTCGGCATCGAGCCCGGCCTTCTGCGCGAAATGCAGACCTTCGGACAGACCCTGAACCAGACCGGCGATGCAGATCTGGTTGACCATCTTGGTCAGCTGTCCGGCACCGCTTTGCCCCAGACGCCGGCAGGCCCGGGCATAGGCGCCGATGATCGGCTCCGCCTTGTCGAAGGTCGCCTGATCGCCGCCGCACATCACCACGAGCGCGCCGTTTTCGGCACCGGCCTGCCCGCCGGACACGGGGGCGTCGATGAACTCGATGCCGTCCTCGGCCGCCTTCGCGTGCAGCTCGCGCGTGACCTCTGCGGACACGGTGGTGTGATCGACAAAGATGCCGCCGCGCGACATCCCCGCAAGCGCACCGTCCGGGCCGGTGCAGATCGCGCGCAGGTCGTCGTCGTTGCCGACGCAGGCAAAGACGAATTCAGCACCCTCGGCGGCCTTGGCGGGCGTGTCCGCGGCCTTGCCGCCATGCGCCTCGGCCCAGCGGTCGGCCTTTTCGCGGGTGCGGTTGTAGACCGTCACCTCATGCCCGGCCTTCGCCAGATGTCCCGCCATTGGATATCCCATGACGCCCAGTCCCAGAAATGCCACTTTCGCCATGTCTTTCCTCCAATTGCGCTCTGAATGCTTTGCATCTAACTAACGATGCAGGACATGGCGTCAACCGAATGGAGTATCATGGCCCGGCTGTTCAAATGGCTGCTGCGCATATTCACGGGAATGGTTCTGCTGGGCGCGGCGGTGGGCATCCTGGTCTATTGGTTCGCAAGCCGCTCCATTCCCGACTATGACGCCACGCAATATGTCGACGGGCTGGAAGGCACGGTCGAGATCGTGCGCGACAACGCGAATGTGCCGCATATCTTCGGCGCATCGGATGCGGATGTGTATTTCGGGCTGGGCTTTGCACATGCGCAGGACCGTCTTTGGCAGATGACGATGCTGCGGCGCACCGTGCAGGGGCGCCTGTCGGAACTTTTCGGGCGGCGCACCCTCGATACCGATCAGCTGTTGCGCAGGCTCGATCTCTACCGCCTTGCCGCGCAGTCGGTCGAGGCACAGACCGATTACACCAAGACCGCGCTGGAGGCCTATGCCCGCGGCGTCAACGCCTGGATCGAAAAGGTCAACGAACAGGCGCTGGGGCGCGGTGCGCCGGAATTCTTCGTCTTTTCCAATCAGGTGGCGCCGTGGCAGCCCGCCGACACCATCGCCATAGGCAAGCTGATGGCCCTGCAGCTGTCGGGCCATCTACAGGATGAGGTCCTGCGCGCGCAGGTATCGCTGAGCGTCCCGCCCGAGCGGCTTGCCGACATCCTGCCCGACGTGCCGGGACCCGGGATCGCGGCGCTGCCCGAATATGCCGCGCTGGTGCCGGGGCTGGAACCGGGACCACGCCGCTATGCCAGCGCGCCGCGCGATCCGCTGTCGCCGCTGCCCCGGCGCGGGCTGGAGGGCGCGTCGAACGCCTGGGCGGCGGCGCCGTCGCGTTCCGCCACCAGCGCAACGCTGCTGGCCAACGATCC
>NZ_JBRBUA010000071.1:0-43993 GCF_052826345.1 Brevirhabdus sp.
AACGCATCCTTATGGAACAGGACGCGGGCAAATCGATCCACGACATGGACCCCAACATGTCCTTCGTCGATCTCTACCGGACCGGCGTCTGCCTGATGGAAATCGTCTCGCGCCCCGACATCCGCGGCCCCGAAGAGGCCGCCGCCTATGTCGGCAAGCTGCGCCAGATCCTGCGCTACCTGGGCACCTGCGACGGCAACATGCAGAACGGCAACCTGCGCGCCGACGTAAACGTCAGCGTCTGCCGTCCCGGCGATTACGAGCGCTACCAGGAAAGCCAGGATTTCAGCCATCTGGGCACGCGCTGCGAGATCAAGAACATGAACTCCATGCGCTTCATCCAGGCCGCCATCGAATATGAGGCCCGCCGCCAGATCGCCATCCTGGAAGACGGCGGCAGCATCGTGCAGGAAACCCGGCTCTACGACCCTGACAAGGGCGAAACCCGGTCCATGCGTTCGAAGGAAGAGGCGCATGATTACCGCTACTTCCCCGATCCCGACCTGCTGCCGCTGGAGATCGAGCAGGCCTGGGTCGACGATATCGCGGCTTCGCTGCCCGAACTGCCGGACGAGAAGAAGGCGCGTTTCGTCACCGAATTCGGCCTGACTGAATATGACGCGGGCGTGCTGACCGCCGACACGCTGAACGCCAGCTACTTCGAAGAGGTGGCGCAGGGGCGCGACGGCAAGCTGGCCGCGAATTGGGTCATCAACGAGCTGTTCGGCCGCCTCAAGAAGGACGATCTGAACATCGCCAACAGCCCGGTCAGCGCGGCGCAGCTGGGCGGCATCGTCGATCTGATCGGCAAGGGCGACATCTCGGGCAAGATCGCCAAGGACCTGTTCGAAATCGTCTGGACCGAGGGCGGCGACCCGGCCGAGATCGTCGAGGCCCGCGGCATGCGCCAGGTCACCGACACCGGCGCCATCGAGGCCGAGGTCGGCCGCATCATCGCGGAAAACCCCGCGCAAGTCGAAAAGGCCAAGCAGAACCCCAAGCTGGCGGGCTGGTTCGTGGGTCAGGTCATGAAGGCCACGGGCGGCAAGGCCAATCCCAAGGCGGTCAACGAGATCGTGGCGCAAAAGCTGGGCTGAGACCCCTTCGGCCAAGCCCGACGCGCCCCCACCCGACACACCCCCCGCCTGACGCGCCCCCGCCCGACGCGCACAGGGTGGGGATCGCATCCGCCGCGGGCTACAGTTTCCGCAGGATCAGTATCGCGGCTCCATCAGCGTGTCGCCGCGCGGCATCGGCCCCCAGCGATCCCCGAGGGTCGCCAGCGGCGCCTCGCGGTTGAGGAAATACTTGGCGGTGTCCTGAGGCGGCGGCGCGAGACACCCCGCCAGCGCCGGCAGGATCAGCAGCATGAAATAGCGCATGTGAAAACTCCCTCTCGAATGGGGCGTATCCTATCACGGGGCCCGCACCTTTACCTAACGTAAAGCTGCGCCGGGCCACGCTGCCGGAACCACAGGATGACAGCCGTGAAGCCGTCGCAACCGGGGGCACGCAGATGCAACCCGATCGCCCGGGCCGCCATCATTTTCAAGCACCGATTGCGGCGCTTTTCCGACTTAGCGATTCAACTGGCGGCGCGCACGCGTTACCATGCGCCCCACGAGTCGCGAAGGAGCGAAGATGCAGAAGTTCGAATTCAAGGTGGTCCCCGCGCCACGCAAGGGCAAAGCCGCCAAGGGCATCCGCGGCAAGGTCGGCCGCTATGCCAACGCGATGGCCAGCATCATGAACGAGCTGGGTCAGGAAGGCTGGGACTATGTCCGGGCCGATACGCTCGAATTCGAGGAGCGCACCGGCCTGTTCGGACGCACCACGCATGAGCAGACCATGCTGGTTTTCCGCCGATCCCTGCCCGCCGACGATACCGCCGCCGCCGACGATTATTTCGCCGCCGTCGAACAGGCGCAGCGATCCATACCGCGCGCGGTCAAGGAGATCGAGCAGCCGAGCCGTCCGCAGGCGGAGCTTTACGCGACGGAGGACCCGGATCGCGACACCCTGCCCCCCGCGCCGGAATTGCGTGCCCGACGCGGCGTCTGAAAGGGGGCGTCTGAAAGGGGGCGCCTGAAAGGAGCATCCGGGCGGGGGCGTTCGAGCGGAGGCCGACCGCCCGGGGACTGCCCGGGGACCGCCCGCGCCGTTCAGACCTCGATCGTCAGCGCCAGCGCGTGGATGCGGCCCAGCAGATCCTTGCCCAGCGCCTCGTGCACCGCGCGGTGGCGTTGCAGCCGGGTCTTTCCGGCAAAGGCGGGCGCGGCGATCAGAACGTTGAAGTGACTTTCGCCGCCTTCCTGAAAACCGGCGTGCCCGCGGTGACTCTCGCTGTCGTCGACCACCTCCAACCGGCTGGGGTTAAAGGCAGATTCGAGCCTTGAGCGAATTTCCTCGCGTCGTGTCATTTTATCTCTCCTGCCCCCCTTCAAGTCATTGCGAAAAAGTCTAAACTCTTGCGTCCGAGTCGGAAAGGTACAGTGCATGGCAAAAAGCGATCCCTTCGGTTTCGATCTGTCCGTTTCGGCGGACAAGAAAAAGCGCACGCGCGGCCGCCGCGGCATGTCCGGCGCGTTCGAGACCTCCACCCGCCAGTGCGAACACGCGGGCTGTCAGGAGGCCGGTCAATACCGTGCGCCGAAATCGCCGGATACGCTCGACGACTATTTCTGGTTCTGCAAGGACCACGTGCGCGAGTACAATCTGAAGTGGAATTTCTTCAACGGCACCACCGAGGAGGAATTCGAGGAATTCATCGACAAGGACCGCGTCTGGGGACGGGAGACCAAGCCCATGGGCAAAACCAGCGCCGAGCAGCGCGCCTGGGCCCGGCTGGGCGTGGACGATCCGCACCAGGTTCTGGGCGGCAATGCGACCCGCAATCCCGGCAAGAACGGCGGCGCACAGCGGCGCCTGCCCGCCACCGAGCGGCGCGCGCTCGACATCCTGGAAGCCAAGGACAGCTGGTCGAAGCCGGAAATACGCAAGCAATACAAATCTCTGGTAAAGGATCTTCACCCCGACATGAACGGCGGCAACCGCGCCGACGAGGACCGCCTGCAGGAGGTCGTCTGGGCCTGGGATCAGATCAAGGACAGCCGCAGCTTTCGCGACTGAGGCGGGGGATCTCTCCCCACATCATCGGCCTGATCGGCCTGCCACGGGGTGCGCGATCCTGCGACGGGTCGCGGGCGAACGTTATGTTTCTGGCAATATGCCGATCGAGCGCCTACACTTCTGCCGACCCTTTCGGGGGATCATCGCCACTCTCAGGACACCATGCCCGAAGCAGCCCCACACCCTCGCCAAGACGACAGGCTGAACGCGCTGCTTGCGTTCGACATACTCGACACGCCGAGCGAGCGCGAGTTCGACGATATCGCATCGCTTGCGGCGGTGATCTGCCAGGCGCCCATCGCGTTGATCAGTTTCGTCGATCGGGACCGGCAGTGGTTCAAATCGCACATCGGCCTGGACGTGGATGAAACGCCGCTGAACAAATCGGTCTGTGCGCACGCGATCTTGCAAGACGAGATGCTGATTATCCCGGATGTCACGCAGGACCCGCGCACGCGCGACAACCCCCTGATCGCGGATGTGGACGTCTCCATGCGGTTTTACGCGGGCATGCCGCTGCTGGACGAGTCGGGGCTGCCGCTGGGAACGCTGTGTATTCTGGACCGGGTGCCGCGCGATCTGGATACCCGGCAGCGCGAGGCGCTCGGCCTGCTCGCCCGGCAGGTCTCGCGCGAATTGAAGATGCGCAAGACCTTGGCGGAGACCCGGCACATCGCGCGGGAACTGAAGGAAAAGAGCGAGACGCTGACGCAGGCGCTGGAGATGCAGCAAACCCTCAAGGAAGAGATCGACCACAGGGTCAAGAACTCGCTTCAACTCGTTGCTTCGCTTATCAACATGCAGGCGGCGCGCAATGCGAACGCGGATGTCAAAAAGGCGCTGACCCAGGCGGTGTCGCGGGTGCGGGCGATTTCCTCGGTCCATGCCGAGCTCAACGCGAGCACCCATAGCGACAAGGTCCTGCTGGAAGCCTACCTTGCGCGCCTGATGCAGGATCTGGGCGCCTCGGCGCCTGACCATGTCAAGATCCAGGTCAGCGCGGGCAACGAGTTCACGGTCTCGACGGAACAAGCCACCTCGATCGCGATCATCACCAATGAGTTCGTGACGAATTCGCTTAAATACGCGTTTCCCGCCGGGCGCAGCGGCACGGTGAACCTGTCGATGACGGATGCGGGCGACGGGATGCTTCGCCTGCTCTGGTGCGATGACGGCATCGGCGCGCAGACCGATGAGGCGGGGCGCCCCGTCGGCGACACATCGGCGGATGGCGGTTCGGGGCTGGGGATGCAGATCATCTCCGCCGTGGCACAGCAGCTGGATGCGCGGATCGTCTTCGACTATTCCGCCAATGGCACGTCGTTGAGCATGGAGTTCAAACCGGCCCACGGCGCGCGCTGAACCTGCGCGGACGTCGGCATCCCGAGGGCCTGGACCCCGCGCGCCTGCGCGCTGCGGATACGCTGGCCCCGCCCTCAGATCCGCGCCACCCTGCCCGTCGCCAGTACCGCGCCCGTGGGCAGGCCGGTCGGCGAGCCGCCCACGGGCTCGTCGCTGATCGCCAGCACCCCGGAGGCGATCTGTTCGCGCAGCGATTGCGGCACCGACAGCGTCGCCGTCGCCTGTTCGGGCAGGACCCCCAGCGAAACCGGCTGCCCGCTGTCGCCGATCAGCCAAAGCTCCAACGCACGCTGGGCAGACGCGCCGCCGCGCGTGCGGTTGAGGTGCAGCGCGCCGGTGGCCGGATCATAGGCGGCAACCACGCTGAGCGAGGCATCCTCGGCCGCGATCTGACCGAGATAGCTCGCCACCGCGGGCGCCCCCGTCGGCAGGGTGTCGCCGCGGCGCGGGGACAGCGCCTGCCAGTTCATTCCGACAAACATGGCCAGCGCCGCGGTGGAAACCAGCGCAAGCCCCGCGATCGCCTGCCAAAGCGACTGGCGGGGGCGTTGCTGCCCCATTCCGAACAGGCGGCTGTCGAGCGCGGCCTTGCAATGCGCGGGCGCCGCCACCGGCGCCACATCCGACACCAGCGCGGTCAGCCCCTCTTCCCAGTCGCGCACGAGATCGCGCAGCCGCGGGTCCGACCCCGCCCGGGCCTCGAACCTTTTCCGTTCCGACGCCGACAGAAGCCGCAGGACATATTCCCCGGCCTCCGCCTTGTCGTCTTCGGATATGTGTTCGCTCGGGCTCATCGGCTCAGGCAATCCTTCAGTTTGATCAGGCTGCGGCGCAACCAGGTCCGCATCGTGTTCAGCGGCACGCCGTAGCGGCGCGCAAGCTCCTCATAGGTGTCCCCCGATAGATAGGCACCCTTGACCGCCGCTGCACGGTCGGCTTCCAACTCCTCCAGGCAGGCCGCGATCCGCCGCCGCTCGGAGCCCGCGATCGCCGCCGCCTCGGGCGAGGGCGCGCTGTCGGGCACCGCATCGGCGGCTTCCAGATCCTCGCCGACCGCGCGCCGCCCGCGCAGCCGGTCGATGGCGCAATTGCGCGCCACCGTGATCAGCCAGGTCATGGGCGACAACCCGTTGGACGCGTAGCGGTCGGCCCCGCGCCAGATCTTGATGAAGCTGTCCTGCAAGGCCTCTTCCGCGTCCGTCCTGTTGTTCAAGACACGCAGGCATACGCCGAATAGTTTCGCCGAGGTGGCCGAATAGAGCAGATCGAAGGCCGCCCGGTCCGACAGTGCGATCCGCCCGATCAGACGCTCTATCTCCGCAAGATTGCTCATTGAATTTTCCGGCCTCCCAGTGCGGGCGACTTTAATCCTGTTTCCTGGCACTTGGCCAGAGCCGCGCCGCCTGCCGCCGGGTTCCGCATGAAGGCGCCTGCGCGCCCCGCGCGGCCGCCCTTTCCCTTGCTGCCGCCCTTTCCCTTGCTCTCGCCCGCGATATGTTGCATCCCAAGCGAGCAGCACGATAGGACAGTGGATATAGGTTAATAATATGGCGGACGGCGCGATGGACATCTCTGCGAAGCCCACGGAAGAAATCTCGGTGCGCGACGTGTTCGGCATCGATTCCGACATGATGGTCAAGGGCTTTGCCGAACGCACCGACCGGGTGCCGGATTTCGACAGCACCTACAAGTTCGACGCGGATACGACGCTGGCGATTCTGGCCGGCTTCGCCTACAACCGCCGCGTGATGATCCAGGGCTATCACGGCACCGGCAAGTCCACCCATATCGAACAGGTCGCGGCCCGGCTGAACTGGCCCGCCGTGCGGGTGAACCTCGACAGTCACATCAGCCGGATCGACCTGATCGGCAAGGATGCGATCAAGCTGCGCGACGGCAAGCAGGTGACCGAGTTCCAGGAGGGCATCCTGCCCTGGGCATTGCGCAACCCCACCGCGATCGTCTTCGACGAATATGACGCGGGCCGCGCGGATGTGATGTTCGTGATCCAGCGGGTGCTGGAAACCGACGGCAAGCTGACGCTTCTCGATCAGAACAAGGTCATCACGCCCCACCCCTGTTTCCGTATCTTCGCCACGGCCAACACCGTGGGCCTGGGCGATACGACCGGCCTTTATCACGGCACGCAGCAGATCAACCAGGGCCAGATGGACCGCTGGTCGCTGGTGGCCACGCTGAACTACCTGAGCCACGACGCGGAAACCGCGATCATCCTGTCGAAGAACCCGACCTACAACAACGAAAAGGGACGCCGCACCATCGGCCAGATGGTCACCGTCGCCGATCTGACGCGCACCGCCTTCATGAATGGCGACCTGTCCACCGTGATGAGCCCGCGCACCGTGCTCAGCTGGGCGGAAAACGCGCGGATCTTCCGCGATGTGGGCTATGCGTTCCGCCTATCGTTCCTGAACAAATGCGACGAGCTGGAGCGTCAGACCGTCGCGGAATTCTACCAGCGCTGCTTTGACGAGGAACTGCCCGAAAGCGCCGCGAGCATGAGCCTGGCCTGACGGCGCCGAAGGGGCGGCACGCGCCGCGGGGTCCTTATGCGCGGCGTTTCGGCGGCGATGCGGGCGACGCCGCCGCGGACGTCTTGCTCGACTGGCGCGGGGGCAAGCGGGTGACGATCGAAAGGCCGTTCTTCCGCCACTGACGGACAGACAGGAATTTTGACATGACCCAATCCGACAATCCCGCCGACCCCTTCAAGAAGGCGCTGGCTGAAGCGACCAAGGTCATGGCCGACGATGCCGATCTGACGATCAGCTATTCGGTCGATCCGCCGGGCATGAACAACGACGCACTGCGGCTGCCGCAGGTCAGCCGCCGGATGAGCCGCGACGAGGTTCTGCTGGCGCGCGGCACCGCCGACGCCTTCGCGCTGCGGCGCAAGTTCCACGATGAGGGCACCCATGCCCGCTACAACCCCAACGGCACCATGGCGCGCGAGCTCTACGACGCGATGGAAAGCGCCCGCTGCGAGGCCATGGGCGCGCGCGAGATGCCCGGCGCCGCGGGCAACATCGACGCCAGGATCGCCGCCGAGGCGCAGCGCAAGGGCTATGAGCAGATCACCCAGGCCGCCGATGCGCCGCTGGCCACCGCCGCGGGCTACCTGATCCGCCATCTCGCCACCGGGCGGCCGCTGCCCGCCGGCGCCTCCAACGTGATGGAGCTGTGGCGCGGCTTCATCGAGGAGCAGGCCGGTGAGACGCTGACGGATTTGCAGGCCAAGCTGGGCGATCAGAGGGAATTCGCCCGCTTCGCGCGCAGGGTGATCGAGGATCTGGGCTACGGCGACCAGCTGGGCGATGATCCCGACAGCCAGGACGACGACCAGCAAGAGGAAAGCCAGTCCGAGGACGAGGAAGATCAGCCCGACAGCACCGGCGACGATCAGGATCAGGACGACGAGAACGAGGCCGCCCCCGAGCAGAGTCAGGAACAGCAGCAGGATGCCTCCGAGGCGCAGGTCAGCATGGACGACCAGGCCGACATGGAGCACGCCGAGGAAGCCGAGTTGCCCGAGGGCGAGGCCCCGATGGACCCGCCGCC
The DNA here is from genome assembly GCF_052826345.1 of Brevirhabdus sp. Taxonomy (NCBI): domain Bacteria; kingdom Pseudomonadati; phylum Pseudomonadota; class Alphaproteobacteria; order Rhodobacterales; family Paracoccaceae; genus Brevirhabdus; species Brevirhabdus sp. The sequence goes on from NZ_JBRBUA010000071.1 coordinate 8,071, forward strand.
CCCTGCCCCGGTCAGCGAGGCCGACCCGAACTACGAGGTCTTCTCCTCCGAATACGATGAGGAAATCCGCGCCGAGGATCTGGCGGACCCGGCCGAGCTGGAGCGCCTGCGCGCCTATCTCGACCAGCAGCTGGAACCGCTGAAGGGCGCGGTCAGCCGCCTTGCCAACAAGCTGCAACGCAGGCTTCAGGCGCAGCAGAGCCGCAGCTGGGAATTCGATCTGGAGGAAGGCATCCTGGATGCCGGGCGGCTGGCGCGCGTGGTGGCCAATCCCACGACGCCGCTGAGCTTCAAGGTGGAAAAGGACACGGAGTTCCGCGACACGGTCGTGACGCTGCTGCTCGACAACTCCGGCTCCATGCGCGGGCGGCCGATTTCCATCGCGGCGATCTGCGCGGACGTGCTGGCGCGAACGCTCGAACGCTGCCAGGTCAAGGTCGAGATCCTGGGCTTCACCACGCGCGCCTGGAAGGGCGGCCAGAGCCGCGAGAGCTGGCTGAGCGCGGGCCGCCCGCAGCAGCCGGGGCGGCTCAACGATCTGCGGCACATCATCTACAAGCCCGCCGACGCGCCGATGCGGCGCACCCGCCCCAATCTGGGCTTGATGATGAAGGAAGGTCTGCTGAAGGAAAACATCGACGGCGAGGCGCTGGAATGGGCGCACCGCCGGATGGCGGGCCGCGCCGAGGCGCGCAAGATCCTGATGGTGATTTCGGACGGGGCGCCGGTCGACGATTCGACGCTCTCGGTCAATTCCGCCAACTACCTGGAAAAGCACCTGCGCGACGTGATCGCGATGGTCGAGCGACGCAAGATGGTGGAGCTGATCGCCATCGGCATCGGCCACGACGTCACCCGCTATTACAGCCGCGCGGTCACCATCACCGATGTGGAACAGCTGGCCGGCGCGATGACCGAGCAGTTGGCGGCGCTGTTCGACAGCGACCCGCGCGCCAAGGCGCGGGTGATGGGCATAAGGAAAGCGGGCTGAATGTTGCAAAGCTTCGACGCGGCGACGCGCCCCGATCAGGGGCCGCGCCGACTGGCCGCGCTGCGCGCCCATCTGGCCGACCGGCAGCTCGACGGATTTCTCGTGCCCCGTGCCGACGCGCATCAGGGCGAATACGTGGCCGCGCATGACGACCGCCTGGCCTGGCTGACCGGGTTCACCGGCTCGGCGGGCTTTGCCTGCGTGCTGCCGCAGGTGGCGGGTGTTTTCATCGACGGGCGCTATCGGCTTCAGGTGCGCGATCAGGTCGATCTGGCGGTCTTCACGCCGGTCGACTGGCCCGAAAATACCCTCGCGGGCTGGCTGAAAGCGAGCGGCTGCGCACCGTGCAGGCTGGGATTCGATCCCTGGCTGCACACGCTGGGAGAGATCGAGGCACTGCGCCTGGCGCTTGCCGGAACGCAGATCGAGCTTTGCCCGAGCGACAACGCCGTCGATGCGATCTGGCACGACCAGCCCGCCCCGCCGATGGCCCCCGCCCGCGTGCATGAGCTGAAATATGCCGGTCGCGGCCACGATGAGAAACGCCGCGATGCCGCGCGCGGGCTGAGCGATACGCGGACCCGTGCCGCCGTGCTCAGCCTGCCCGACAGCATCTGCTGGCTGCTCAACATCCGGGGCAGCGACATTCCCCGCAACCCGGTCGTTCACGGCTTTGCCATTCTGCACGACGATGCGGGCGTGGATCTGTTCATCGCTCCCGAAAAGCTTGCCGAGGTGCGCAGGCATCTGGGCCCGGATGTCCGCGCACATGCGCCCGCGACCTTCGGCGACGTTCTTGCCGACCTGCAAGGGCCGGTGCGCCTCGACCCCGACAGCGCGCCGCTCTGGATTGCCCGGCGGCTGGAACAGGCGGGCGTCGAGATCCTGCGCGGCCCCGATCCCTGCATCCTGCCCAAGGCCTGCAAGAACGGCACCGAGATCGACGGCGCGCGCGCCGCGCATCTGCGCGACGGCGCGGCGATGGTGGAATTCCTGAGCTGGCTGGACGCCGAGGCGCTGAACGGATCGAAAACCGAAATCGACGTGGTGCAAAAGCTGGAAAGCTGCCGCGCGGCGACCGGCGCGCTGCGGGACATCTCCTTCGAGACGATCGCCGGGGCCGGTCCCAACGGCGCCATCGTGCACTACCGTGTGACCCGCGACAGCGCGCGCGAGCTGCGGGCGGGGGAGCCGCTGCTGATCGATTCCGGCGGACAGTATCTCGACGGGACCACCGATATCACCCGTACCGTCGCCCTGGGCGAGGCCGCGCCTGCGCATAGGCGCGCCTTCACGCTGGTGCTCAAGGGGATGATCGCGATTTCCCTGGCCCGCTGGCCGGTGGGTCTGACCGGGCGCGATCTGGACCCGCTGGCGCGAAACGCGCTGTGGCGGGAAGGGATGGATTACAGCCACGGCACCGGGCACGGCGTCGGCAGCTACCTCAGCGTGCACGAAGGCCCGCAGCGTATCTCCCGCGCCGCCACGGCGGAACTGCTGCCCGGCATGATCCTGTCGAACGAGCCGGGATATTACCGCGACGGTGCCTTCGGCATCCGCATCGAAAATCTGGTGGTCGTCGAACATGCGCCGGTGCTGCCGCATGGCGACAACCGGCCGATGCTGTGCTTTTCCACCCTGACGCAGGTGCCCATCGACCGCCGCATGATCGAGGTGGATCTGCTGAGCCCGACAGAGCGCGCCTGGATCGACAGCTATCACGCGGGCGTGCGCGCCAGGCTGAGCCCGCTGGTCGGGGCACGGGCGCTTGCGTGGCTCGAGGCGGCGACAGAGCCGCTTTGACGAACCGCGCGTGGCCCCGGCGCGCGACCTCGTGACACTTGAGTAAACCGCCCCTGCGGGTATGCTGCGCGCAAAAAACGGCATCCTCGATAAGAGGCTGCGGGAAATCGATCCGATAAAAATCGCGCATGAGGGAGTTTCATGGATGGCTGAACACATCAAGACACGCAAGGCAGATGGAAAATGGGTCGTGCGGGCCGGTGGCGCCGTCATCGGAGAGTCCTCCGATGCGATAGAGCTGACCGAGGGCGATCATCCCTTCGTCATCTATTTCCCCCGCGACGACATCGCCATGGCGTTTCTGGAAAGCTCCAGCTCGTCCAGCCATTGCCCTCACAAGGGCGAGGCCAGTTATTTCTCGATCCAGACCAAAAGCCATCTGATCAAGGATGCCGCCTGGTCCTACGAAGACCCCAAGCCGCCGCATGACGCGATCAAGGGGCACCTGGCGTTCTATGCCTCCGATCTGGTGGCGGTCGAACAGATCTGACCCCGGCTGCGCGCGGCCCGCGGGAAGCAGCGGGGCCACTCGGGATCAGGAATGTTCCTCGGCCGCGCGCGCCGCCAGGGCGCGGTTGTAGGCGCGCAACGCGTCGACGTGGAACAGCGCGCCCCAAAGCTCCGGCTCATCGCCCTCGCCGCCCAGGCTGACCACGGGCAGATAGGATCGGTTGTTGCCCTCGAACAGCGGCATCGCCTCTTCCAGGGTGGCGTTGCCGCTGATGTAGGTGCCTTCGGCGACCATCTCCATGCAGGCGGATTCGGGTGCGGCACCGGGCGCGTCCTTGGCGCGCATGATCGCGGCCACGCTGAACATCGCCAGCAGATAGCTTTGCGGGCCGGCGGCCAGGTGAATCTTGCGCCGTTCAAGCTGCGACAGAAAGAACGAACGGTCCACCATGCTGGACGACAGCGCCGATGAGGTCGACACCGCGATCATCACAGCAAGCCCCGTCTGCCAGTCGCCGGTCAGCTCGAACACGATCAGCGTGGTGGAAATCGGCGCCCCCAGAACCGCGGCCGCGACCGCGCCCATTCCCGCCAGCGCATAAAGCGTGTCTTCCCCCGACACCTCGGGCAGCACCGATGTGGCGATCAGACCGAAGCTCAGCCCGGTCAGCGCGCCCAGCATCAGCGATGGCGAAAACATCCCGCCCCCCATGCGCCCGCCCATGGTGATCGCCACCGCCGCCACCTTGAGAATGGCGAAGACGATCGCCTCATGCAGCACCAGATTGCCGGTCAGCGCACGCGATGTCGTCTCATACCCCGGGCCGATGATGTGGGGAAACCAGATCGCCATGGCCCCCAGAATCCCCCCCGCGATGCCGGGGCGCAGCCAGCCGGGCAGCCCGGTGCGCCGCTGAACCGCATCGCCCATGTCCTCAGCCCAGAAGATCGCACGCATGAACACCACCGCGACCAGCCCGCACACCAGGCCCAGCAGCAGATAGGCGGGCAATTCGACGTAGAATTGCAGTGCGCCGTCGTTGGGCAGCACATATTCCGTCACATCGTTGAACGCCATGCGGTTGATCACCGTGCCCGCCACCGAGGCCACCACGATCGGCGCGAAGGCATGGACCGCGAAGTGGCGCAGCACCACCTCGAGCGCGAAAAGCGCGCCCGCGATGGGCGCGTTGAAGGATGCGGACACGGCCGCGGCGACCGCGCATCCCAGCAGATCGCGCCCGGTAATGCCGTTCGCGTTGATCCGGTTCGACACCCAGGTGGCGATCAGCCCGCCCATATGCACCACCGGGCCCTCGCGCCCGGTCGAGCCGCCGGTCGACAGCGTGATCAGCGACGCGAGGGTCGAGGCAAGCCCCGCGCGCCGTTCGATCCGCCCGTCGCGCATCGCGGCGCCCTCGATGACCTCGGCCACCGCGCGCGCGCGTCCGTCCGGCGTGAACCGCTGCAACAGCACCCCGACCGTCAGCCCGCCGCAGATCGGCACCACCAGCAACACCCACCACGGCAGATTGCTGAGCGCGCTGGCCAGATTGACGTCATCGGTGCCGTAGAACAACGTCTGAAGCGCGGAAATCGACCAGCGGAACGCGATTGCCGCCATCCCGGCCGCGATGCCCACCGCGAGGGCGATGAACCAGAATTGGATCTGCGTCGGTCCACGCCTGCGCAGCACGTTCCAAGCCCCCGACCAGGCCGTCGCGGCCCCGCCAAATCCTTGTTTCACCACTCGTCTGGTCGATGCGTTCACGCGCCGGTTCAATCGCTGCGGGGCGGTTTCGGATCGTTTCGACCCGCAAGGGCTGCCCCGTCAGCCGTCGCGGAAATATCTCGGTGCCGCGACGTCAAACGCGCAACAGGCTCTGCTTATGCGATCGCCCGTCGCGGTCCAAGCAGCTATTCGACAGAGCCCGCAGCGCTGTGACCTTCGTGCATGGGCGGGACAAGCCGTGCGGGGCTGCGCGATGCGCCCGCGTCAGCTGGTCAGCAGCGCCCGCGCCGCATCGCGCGCGGCGTCGGTGATGCGATCGCCCGACAGCATCCGCGCGATCTCGTCGATGCGCTCGCCCGCGCCCAGATCGACCACCGTCGAGGTGGTGACCTCTCCCGCCACCCGTTTTTCCACGCGCCAGTGATGCGCCCCGAGCGCGGCGACCTGCGGTGAATGCGTCACCACCAGCACCTGCGCGCCCTCGGCCAGCGACGCCAGCCTGCGGCCCACGGCATCGGCGGTCGCGCCCCCGACGCCGCGGTCGATCTCGTCGAAGATCAGCGTCAGATCATTGCCGGTGCCGGTCAGGCAAACCTTCAGCGCCAGCAAAAAGCGCGACAGCTCGCCACCCGATGCGATCTTGTTGAGCGGCCCCGAGGGCGCGCCGGGGTTGGTGGCGACGGTGAAGGCGACCGCATCGCGCCCTTCGGGACCGGGATCGGAGGCGCTCACCTCGGTCGCGAAGACGGCCCGCTCCATCTTCAACGGGGCCAGCTCGCGCATCATCGCGGTGTCCAGACGGTCCGCGGCCTCCCGCCGTCGGGCGCTCAGATCCTCCGCCGCGCGGTCATAGGCGGCATCGGCGTCGTCCAGCGCTTTGCGCAGCGCGCTCAAAGCCTCTTCACCCTGGTCGAGCGCCTCCAGCCTCTCGCGCATCCGATCGCCGAAATCGCGCAGCGCGTCGGGCTGCACGCCATGTTTGCGCGCCAGTCCGCGGATCGCGAAAAGCCGTTCCTCGGCCTGCTCGAGCTCGACGGGGTCGAACGACAGCGACTCCAGCACATCGTCGACCCCCTGCTGCGCCTCGCCCAGCTCGATCAGCGCACGGCCAAGCGCCTGCAACGCGCCGTCCAGCCCGCCCTCGACGCCCTGCTCCGCGCCTTCCAGCCAGCGGGCGGCGTCGCTCAACATGCCCTCGGCGCCGGAATTTCCAAGCGCGGCCTGCGCGCGCTGGATGTCCTCGCGCACGCGTTCCGCCGCTTGCATCATGCGGCGGCGCGTGTCGAGCTGCGCATCCTCGCCCGGATGCGGGTCGAGCGCGTCGAGCTCCGCCATCGCGTGGCGCAGGAATTCCTCCTCGCTGCGCACGGCCTCGACTTCGGCATGGGCCTTGTCGAGCGCGGCACGCGCGGCCGCCCGCGCGCGCCAGGCGCCGCGGACCTGCGCCAGCTCATCCGCCACCCCGGCAAATTCATCCAGCAGGCGCATGTGCCCGCGCGGGTTCAAAAGACCGCGGTCGTCGTGCTGGCCGTGCAGCTCGACCAGGGTTTCCGACAGGCGGCGCAGCACCTCGCCGCTGGTGCGCCTATCGTTGACCCAGGCGGTCTTGCGCCCGTCGGCGGTGTTGACGCGACGCAGGATCAGATCGTCCTCGACCGGCAGGCCCGCCTCTTGCAACACGTCGCGCGCGGGATGCCCCGCGCCCAGATCGAACACGGCCGTGACCTCGCCCTGCGCGGCGCCTTGACGCACAAGCTCCGCCCGGCCGCGCCATCCCAGCACGAACCCCAGCGCATCCAGTAGAATGGATTTTCCCGCCCCGGTTTCCCCGGTCAGCACATTCAGACCCGGCCGGAACGCCAGTTCCAGCCGGTCGATGATGAGCATGTCGCGAATGTCGAGCCCGCGCAGCATCGGACGAACCCCTGTTGTTCAGGCCGACCGCGTCAGAGCCATTCGCCCCGCACGACCTGCCGGTAGATGCTGCTGAGCCAGCTGTCGCCCGCCGCCTCCATCTTCAGCCCGCGCCCGGTCAGAAGCGCATAGCTGTCGGCATACCATTCGGTCGACCGGAAATTGTAGCCGAGGATCGCCCCGGCGGTCTGCGCCTCTTCGACCAGGCCCAGCGACAGATAGGCTTCGACCAGCCGGTGCAGCGCCTCGGCGGTCTGGGTCGTGGTCTGGAAATCCTCGACCACCACGCGGAAACGGTTGATCGCGGCCGTGTAATGCCCCCGTTTGAGGTAATAGCGGCCGATTTCCATTTCCTTGGCCGCAAGATGGTCGAAGGCCAGATCGAATTTTAAAATGGCGGAACGCGCATATTCGGTGTCCGGGTAGCGCTCAATCACCGTGCGCAGCGCCTGAAGCGCCTGGAAGGTCAGCCCCTGATCGCGCCCGACCTCGTCAATCTGATCGTAATAACTCAATGCGAGAAGATACTGGGCATAGGCCGCATCCTCGTCGGAGGGATAGAAATCGATATATCGCTGCGCGGCCGCGCGCGTGGCCTCGTAATCGCGATCCTTGTGGAAGGAGAACGCCTGCATGATCACGGCCCGCTTGGCCAGTTGCGAATAGGGATAAAGCCGCTCGACCTCGGCGAATGTGGCGGCGGCCTCCTTGGGGTTCTTGTTGGCCAGGCTCGCCTCGGCCTTGGCGAACAGCTCCTCGGCGGAAAGCTCGACCTGCGGGCCGGGCGCCGGCGCGCTGAACAGACTTCCGATACCCGATCCGAAGCCGCCGTCCTGACCGGCGCCTCCGCCACTGCATCCGGCCAATGTCGCCCCCGCTAGGACGGCAAGAACATATGCTCTGCGCGTGCTTCTCGGCATCTGTTGGAAACCCCATGTGCTTTTGCTGCCACCCCAAGGGTCTGGCACGACTTGGCCTGTCCTAACATAGAAAATCGGGGGGCAAAACGCTTTTGAAACCGTTTTTCCGAAGCGGTTGCCGCCCTGCCCGAACAGTCGCCGAAGCCACCCCGCGGGCCTCCGCTCACGCGGCGCTGAGAAGGTCCGCCTTGCTGATCCCCGCGCCGGGCAGCAGCGTCGCCATGGAGGGCGTGCAGACCACGCGGCGGTAGGCCTCGGGATCGGCGAAAACCGCGCGCAAAAGGCGGTTGGTCATCGCGTGACCCGCCCGTACGCCGGTATAGCGGCCGAGAACCGGCGCGCCCGCCAGCATCAGATCGCCCAGTGCATCCAGCATCTTGTGGCGCACGGCCTCATCGCCGTGGCGCAGACCGCCGGGGCTGAGAACCTTCGCTCCGTCGACCACGACGGCGTTCAGATAGGTGCCGCCAAGCGCCAGCCCGCGGCTGCGCATGTCGTCGACATCGCTCTGGCGGCAGAAGGTGCGGCTGTCGCTCAACTCTCGCAGAAAGGCGCCATTGGCCAGATTCAGCACCTTGGATTGCCGCCCGATGGCCGGGTCGGCGAAATCGATGGTGAAATCGATGGACAGCCCCGGCGCCGGCGCCAGCCGCGCCACCGCCGCCCCCGCGCGGACCTCGATCGGCTTGAGGATCTCGATCGCGACAAGCGGCGCACCCAGCGGCGCGACCCCGGCCGTCAGGATCGCCTGCACGAAGGGCTTGGCGCTGCCGTCCATGATCGGGACTTCGTTGCCGCGCAGCTCGATCAGCGCGTTGTGCACGCCGCAGCCCGCCAGCGCGGCCATGATATGCTCCACCGTGGAGATCGACACACCCTGCGCATTCGTCAGCAGCGTGCAGAGCGGCGACTGGACCACGTGATCCCAGCGCGCGGGAATAAACCCGCGATCTGCCGACACATCGGTGCGACGGAACACGATGCCATGATCGGCAGGCGCGGGTTGCACGGTCATCCGCACCGGGTTTCCCGAATGCAGCCCGTTCCCCACGAAGGCGATTTTCGACTTTATCGTGTTTTGCACCTGGACGCTCCGTTCCCGCGGCCCATCTTCGTCTCCGCGACGTCCAACAGGTAGCCACCCCCCCGCGCAAGCTCAATTCAATCTTTGCAACGGTTTGAAACACAGCGCGCGCCCATGGGCGGTTTCAGGACCGGCGCCGCGCGCAGCCTTGCAGTCGCCTGTATTCAAACAAAAAAGACCGGGGGCACCGCGCGGGCGCCCCCGGTCCTCATCACAGGCGGGGTTTTCGTTAACGCCGCGTCAGTTCGCCTGACGACGCAGGAAGGCCGGAATTTCGATCTTTTCCTGATCGTCCGTCATCTCCGCATCATGGGCGGGCGTCTGGACGCGCGGCTGCGGGCGCAGATGGCCCGCGTTGCGCACTTCGCCCTCGGCGCCATGACCCGTCATGCGGTTGATCAACGAGTTGATGCCGAAGCGGGGACGATCCCCCGCGACCATCTGCTCCTCTTCGGGCTCGACGTGCTGCTGCGCGGCGCGCTGCTGGTCGGGCACCTTGCCGACGGCGGCGCGCAGGCGATCCATCGCTTCGGGGGACGGCTGGCCGGGCTGACGCGGACGTGCCGCGCGGAAATCTCCGGCCTCGCCACGACCCTCCGTACGGGCGGCAGGTGCCGCGGCGGGCGCCGCTGCGGGGGCCGGCGCGGGCTGGTACACCGGCCTGGGCAGGTGATCTTCATCCTTGGGCTGGTCGAAGCTGGCGAAGATGTCCTCTTCCTCCTCCTGGGCGGAGAAGCTGTCCTGATCGGAAAAGAGCGAAGGCTCCTCCGCGCGGGGCTGCGGCTCATAGCGTGGGGCGGATGCGGCGGCGGGACGCGAACGCGCCGGGGCCTCCTGCTCACGCTCGGCGGGGGCGTTCGAGGTTTCGGCCTGAAGCGGCGCGGCAAGGCTGCGGCGCGGCACCGGCATTTCCGAGTTCACATCGGTGGCGTCGATGCCGGTGGCGACGACGCTGACGCGCATCTTGCCCTCCATCGTGGTATCCAGCGTGGAACCGACGATGATGTTGGCCTCGGGGTCGACCTCTTCGCGGATACGGTTCGCGGCCTCGTCCAGCTCGAACAGGGTCAGATCGTAGCCGCCGGTGATGTTGATCAGGACACCCTTCGCGCCGCGCAGGCTGATCTCGTCGAGCAGCGGGTTGGCGATGGCCTTTTCGGCGGCCTGGACGGCGCGATCCTCGCCCTCGGCCTCTCCGGTGCCCATCATGGCCTTGCCCATCTCGTCCATCACCGCGCGCACGTCGGCGAAGTCGAGGTTGATGAGGCCCGGCCGCACCATCAGATCGGTCACGCCCTTGACGCCCTGGTAAAGCACATCGTCGGCCAGGCTGAACGCCTCGGTGAAGGTGGTCTTTTCGTTGGCCAGACGGAACAGGTTCTGGTTCGGGATGATGATGAGCGTGTCGACGACCTTTTGCAGCATCTCGACGCCTTCTTCGGCCTGACGCATCCGCTTGCCGCCCTCGAACTGGAACGGCTTGGTGACGACGCCTACGGTCAGAACGCCCAGCTCGCGCGCGGCCTGCGCGATGATCGGCGCGGCGCCGGTGCCGGTGCCGCCGCCCATGCCCGCGGTGATGAAGCACATATGCGCCCCGGCCAGATGGTCGACGATTTCCTCGATGCTTTCCTCTGCCGCGGCGGCTCCCACGGCGGGGCGTGCGCCCGCGCCCAGACCCTCGGTGACCTTGACACCCATCTGCACCCGCGCCGTCGCGCGCGCCTGCTGCAGCGCCTGGGCGTCGGTGTTGGCCACGACGAACTCGACCCCGTCGAGTTCCTTTTCGATCATGTTGTTGACCGCGTTGCCGCCGGCACCGCCGACACCGAAGACCGTAATCCGGGGCTTCAGATCATTTTGTTCGGGCATCATCAGATTAAGTGTCATTGCTCGATCCGCCTGTTTATTTTTCTCAACCTACGCCGCTGAGGCGCTCTCTCGCACTTAATCAATGATTCTACTGATCTTTGCACGGGACGTCACGGAAAAAGACACCGAATCGCCACGAAATCTGGGTTATCGCAAATGCGAATCGGCGGTATCTCGCTTATTAAGCTAGATATTGCGTCTACCAATTGTCTTTGAACCACTTCACAGCCCGCTTGAGGGATCGCGCAGGATAGCCTTCGGAGGGGATTTCAAAATCCCACCATTCGTCCTGCGGGTGCGCCGCGAACAGACAGAGACCAACCGCCCCGGCAAAGGCCGGTCCGGTCGCGGCCTGCGGCAGGCCCTGCACGCGCATCGGCCGGCCCAGACGGACCTGCTGGCCCAGCGTCCGGCTCGCCAGCCCTTCCAGCCCCGGTATCTGGCTGCCGCCGCCGGTCAGCACGATCTGCTGGCTGGGAAGATGCTCGAACCCGGCCGCATCCAGCCGCAGGCGCACCTCTTCGAGGATTTCCTCGACGCGCGGGCGCATGATGCCGATCACCTCGGCGCGGCTGACGGCGCGGCGGTCATGATCCCAATCGCCGGTGTCGCCGCCGATCTCGATCATGTCGCGGTCGTCCATGCCGGTGGCTAGCGCGCCGCCATGCACCGTCTTGATGCGCTCGGCCGCGGCGGTCGACACCTGCAACCCCTTGGAGATGTCGGTGGTGATGTGATCGCCGCCCATGCGCACGCAATCGGCATAGATCATATGCTTTTTCAGAAAGATCGAGATGCCGGTCGACCCGGCCCCCAGATCGATGCAGGCGGCGCCCAGCTCCTGCTCGTCCTCGACCAGCGCCGAGATGCCGGCCGTATAGGCCGAAGACGCCAGACCCGCCACTTCCAGATCGCAGCGCTTCATGCATTGCAGCAGGTTCTGGATGGCGGTGCGATCGACCGTCAGCAGATGCATGTCGGCGGCCAGACGGTGCCCGATCATGCCGCGCGGATCGTTGAGCCCGGCGCGGTGATCCAGTGCGAAATTCACCGGATGCGCGTGCAGGACCTCGCGCCCGTCGCCGTAATCGGGCACGTCGCAGGCCGCCAGCACGCGGGCGATATCGCCCTCGCCGACGGTGGCATCCTGCAAGTCGATCTCGCCCGCCAACCCGTAGGAGCGCGGCTCGGCCCCCGCGAAGGTGGCGATGACGTGATCGACGCGCGTGTTGGCCATCTTTTGCGCGGCCTGCACGGCGGTGCGGATCGCGCGTTCGGTTTCCTGCATCGCGTCGATCTCGCCGAAGCGCACCCCGCGCGAACGCGTCGTCGCCGCGCCGATCACGCGAAAGCTCGATTGCCCCGCCATGGAGCTGACGCCATCGTCGGTTTCGAAACGCTCCGGGCCATCGAAACGCAGGATCAGACAGGCCACTTTCCAGGTGCCCACGTCGAGAACCGCCACGACGCCGCGCTGCATCGCGGCCTGGCGCATGTTCCGCATTGCCCTTTGCGAACGATATAGATCCATCACCCCTCCGTTCCCCCTGCCTCAATTGTCTTCATCTCGCGCAGTTCTTTGACCGCGTTCTCGGTAAGCCGCAGCGTCGGGCGCCCCGGTTTGCGCATGTCCACCAGCACCAGATCGCGGCTCAGCATATCGCGCACCTGATCGAGCGCGATGACCCGTTCCAGCGCGACGACGGGCGCCTTGGCGGGCAGCAGGATGCGCTTGCCGTCCAGCAGCACGATGTCCCAGCGCCGTTCGCCCACCCGCAGCAGCCCCACGATCTGCTCGCCCAGTGGCGCGGCGGCGGCCAGCAGTTGCAGCGCCTCGGGCACCGCGCGGTCGGCGCCGACCCCCGCCACGAGCGGAAGATCGGGATAGTCGGAACGCTCGTTCACCGGCTTGACGCGATGGCCGGTGTCATCCAGCAGCTCGACCATTTCACGGGTTTTCCACACCACGGCCGGGACGCGTTCGCTGAGCGCGATTTCCAGAATTCCGCCCGGTTTGATGCGCAGCGTCGCCTCCGACACCGCGTCGAGGCCGAGCACGATGCGCCGCATCGCCTCCAGGTCCAGCGAAAAGGAGCTGACGGGAAAATCGATGGGGAGTATTTCGCGGATATCGTCACTGACGCTGTCGGACGCGCCCTTCAGCTCCATCAGCTTGACCATGAATTCCGGCCGCTCCTCGATCGAGCTGCGCAGATCGCTGACTTTCTCATAGAGCATATCGACCCTGTCGGGCGACGACATGAACCAGCTGCCGAACGCCGCGACCGCCAGTGCAGGCAGCCCCAGACGCACGACCGCCCGGAACATCGGCGTCAGCCAGAGCCGCTGCATCCGATAAGCGATCAGCGTGGGCGCCGGATCGCGGCCCGGGGGCCTGCTGTCGCGCCCGCCCCTCAACGCGCGCATGACGCGTCCTCCACCAGCCAGCGACACAGCTCGGGAAACGAGATCCCCGTCGCCGCCGCCTGTTCGGGCGTCAGCGATGTCGGCGTCATGCCCGGTTGCGTGTTGGTTTCCAGCAGGAACAGGCCGTCGAGGCCGCGTGCCTCGTCCCAACGGAAATCGGTGCGGCTGATGCCCCGGCAGCCCAGAGCCCGGTGCGCGCGCAGCGCATAATCCATGCAGGCGTCGAAGATGTCGCGCGGGATCTGCGCGGGCACCTCGTGGCGCGACCCGCCGGGGACGTATTTCGCGTCGTAATCGTACCAGCCGTCGGTGATGATATCGGTGACCGTCAGCGCACGCTCGCCCATCACGGTCGTCGTCAGCTCGCGCCCCGGCACGTAGCTTTCCGCCATCAGCCGCGCGGGCAGGTCGGGGTTGAGCCGGGGCGGGGGGTCGCCCGCGGCCCGCACCAGATAAACCCCGACCGACGATCCCTCGCTGACCGGCTTGATCACATAGGGCGGTGTCAGAACGTGGCCCGCCTGGACCTGGTCACGGGTGACCTCGATGCTTTCGACGATGGGCAGACCCAGCGCGGCATAGGCGATCTTGGTGCGTTCCTTGTCCATCGCGAGCGCCGAGGCCAGCACGCCGGAATGGGTATAGGGAATGCGCAGCCATTCGAAGATGCCCTGCACGCAGCCGTCTTCGCCCCAGCGGCCATGCAGCGCGTTGAAGGCCACGTCGGGCCGCGCGGCGGACAGGCGATCCACCAGATCAGGCCCGGCGTCGATCTCGACCACGTCAAAGCCTGCCGTGCGCAGCGCCTTGGCGCATTCATGCCCGGTGGAAAGACTCACGTCCCTCTCGGCCGATGGTCCCCCCATCACCACTGCGATTTTCGGGCTTGTCCTGCTCGACATAGCCGCCTCTGTGCCGCGCGGGCCGCTTTGTCCGGCCCTTGTTTTGATTTTGTCGGGGTTGTTGCCGCAACCCGTCTGCTCTGCCGTTTTTTTGCTTATTGGTCTTGCGACGTGTCCGGGGCGGGTTCACCCACCCTCATGATTTCCCACTCTAGCGTCAGCCCGCTGTTCTGGAAAACCTTTTTTCTGACTTCTTCTCCCAAAGTTTCCAGATCTGCGGCAGATGCGTCACCCGTGTTCACCAGAAAATTGGGGTGTTTGGGCGACATCTGCGCCCCGCCCAGCGTGGCGCCGCGCATCCCGGCGTCGTCGATCACCTTCCAGGCCTTCAGGTCATGCCGGTCGTCGGCCCGCCCGGTGGAGCTGAACCCGGCCGGGTTGCGAAAGGTCGACCCGGCGGTGCGCTCCTTGGTGGGCTGGCTTTCGTCGCGCCGCGCGATCTGCTCGGCCATGCGCCGTTCCAGCACCTCGGGCGCGGCGGCCGCGCCGGTGAATGTCGCCTCGACGATGACCGCGCCCTCCGCCAGGTCGCTCCGGCGGTAGCGCAGGTTGAGATCGGCAGGCGTCAGCGTCAGGATCTCGCCCCGTCGGCTGATCGCGGTGGCCGAGACCAGATGATCCGCGACATAGCTGCCATAGCACCCCGCGTTCATCCGCACAGCGCCGCCGATCGCGCCGGGGATCGTGCGCAGGAAAGTCAGATCGACGCCCGCCGCGGCGGCCTTGCGCGCCACATGCGCATCCAGCGCGGCCGCGCCGGCGGTGACGGTGCTGCCCTCGACCGCGATGGTGTTGAACCCGCGGCCCAGGCGGATCACAACCGCGCGCAGACCGCCATCGCGCACGATGAGGTTGGAGCCGACGCCCATCGGAAAAACCCCGACCGACGCATCGAGCCCGGCCAGGAATTGCGCCAGATCGTCCCGGTCCGCGGGCTGGAACAGAAAATCCGCCGGGCCGCCCACGCGCAGCCAGGTCAGCGTGCTCAGGTCGCGCTGTGGCGTCAGGGTGCCGCGTGTTTTCGGCAGCAGATCATGCAGGGCGGAGGTCATGCGTTCGGCTCCTTCGGCGGGATGCGGCGGGCGGTCCGGCCGCGCAGATGCCGCCACAGGTAATACAGCGGCCAGCGCAGGATCGACCCGCCCGCCATCATCGCGATCAGCCCCACCCAGGGGCCGTTCTGATAGGTCACGAAGCCCAGCAGCGGAATGCCCACGGCGATCAGGACATAGGCGGCGGGCCAGTGATTGTGCCGCGACGGAAACATTCCCGTCACATTAGCCGCGATCGCCCAGAGAAAGACCAGCGCGAGCGACCAGTTCACTGCGCGGCTTCCTGAACTTTCCTGCCGGTGTCGGCATCCGTCGCACCCTTCGCCCTCAGCCGCTCGGGCAGCCCATGCGCCCAGGCGCTGATGGTGCCCGCGCCGAGACAGACCACCATGTCGCCCTCGCGCGCCTGTTCGCGGACCAGCCGCTCCAGATCGTCCTCATCGACGATGGCGCGGGCGTGGCGGTGGCCGTGTCGGATCAGCCCGGCGACCAGATCGTCACGGCTGGCGCCGGGGATCGGGTCTTCGCCCGCGGCGTAGACCTCGGAGATGGCGACGACATCGGCATCGTTGAAGCAGGCGCAGAAATCCTCGAACAGGCTGGACAGCCGGGAATAGCGGTGCGGCTGGTGCACGGCGATCACGCGCCCCTTGGTGGCCTGACGCGCCGCGCGCAGCACGGCGGCGATTTCCACCGGGTGATGGCCGTAATCGTCGATCACCGTGACGCCGCCGACCTCGCCCACGCGGGTAAAGCGGCGGTTGACGCCCTGGAACGCGGCCAGCACGTCGCGGATTTCATCGCCGGTCATGCCCAGATAGCGCGCCACGGCCACCGCCGACAGCGCGTTGCTGACGTTGTGGTCGCCCGGCATCGGCAGGGTGCAGCCTTCGACCGTCAGATCCTCGGCCGCGAAGTGCACGTCGAAATGCGCCACGCCCGCGTCATAGTGCAGGTTGACCGCCCGCACGTCGGCCTGCGCGTTCATCCCGAAGGTCACCACCCGCCGGTCGGTGATCTTGCCCACCAGCGCCTGCACCTCGGGGTGGTCGGTGCAGCAGACGGCCAGACCGTAGAACGGGATGTTCGAGACGAAATCCAGAAACCCCTTGCGCAGGCTGTCGAAGCTGCCCCAATGTTCCATATGCTCGGGGTCGATGTTGGTCACGATCGCCACCGTCGCGGGCAGCCGGTTGAAGGTGCCGTCGCTTTCGTCGGCCTCCACCACCATCCATTCGCCCTGCCCCATGCGCGCGTTCGCGCCATAGGCGTGGATCACGCCGCCGTTGATAACCGTGGGGTCCAGCCCGCCCTTGTCCAGCAGGGTCGCGACCATCGTGGTGGTCGTGGTCTTGCCATGCGTGCCCGCCACCGCGATGTTGGATTTCAGGCGCATCAGCTCGGCCAGCATTTCCGCGCGGCGCACCACCGGCAGCCCGCGCGCGCGCGCGGTGTCGAGTTCCGGGTTGCCCGGCTTGATCGCCGAAGAGATCACCACCACCGCCGCCTGATCGAGGTTCTCGGCCCGCTGGCCGATGTGAACGACCGCGCCCAGATCTTTCAGCCGGTCGGTGATCTTGCTGGCCTTCAGGTCCGATCCCTGCACCGAATAGCCGTGGTTCAGCAGAACCTCGGCGATGCCGGACATGCCGATCCCGCCGATGCCTACGAAATGGATGGGGCCAAGCTGGGTCGGCAATTTGGTGGCGGGGCTCATTCGTTCTGTCCTTCGGAATTTGGCATGTCTTTCCACGCCAGCGTTTCGACCATGTTCAGCAGACGCTCCGTTGCATCGGGTATACCCGCACCCAGCGCATTGCGCACCATGCGTTGCGCAGCCTTCGGGTCTGCCAGAATGGCCCCCATGCCATCGGCCAGCCGCTGCGGCGACAGCTCGGATTCGGGTATGACCAATGCGCCGCCCGCCTCTTCCAGCCCGCGGGCGTTCGCGCGCTGGTGATCGCCCGTCGCGGCGGCGAAGGGCACCAGGATCGACGGGCGCCCGATGACGGAGATATCGGCCACCGACGACGCGCCCGAACGCGACACGATCAGCTGCGCCTCGGAAAAGCGACGGGGAATGTCGTCGAAAAAGGGCGCGACCTCGGCATTCACACCCAATTCGCGGTAGCGCAGCTCGACTCGCGCGCCGTCCTCGCCGCGCGCCTGATGCGCCACGCGCAGGTTGCCGCGCAGCGTTTCGGGCAGCAGGCCCACGGCATCGGGAACCACATCGGACAGAACCCGCGCGCCCTGGCTGCCGCCGATGACGACGAGGCTCATCGGGTGGTCGCCGGGCGGGATATAGGGCGCGGCCTCACGCTCCAGCACCGAGGCGCGCACCGGGTTGCCGGTATGCACGGCCTCCACCCCTTCGGGCAGGTCGGTGGGCCAGGTGCCGCAGGCCACCGCGTCGACGCGCGTGGCAAAGGCGCGGTTGACCCGGCCCAGCACGCCGTTTTGTTCATGGAACATGCGCGGCAGCTTCAGGATCGTGGCCGCCGCCATCGCCGGAAAGGCCGGATAGCCGCCAAAGCCCACGACAACCCTGGGCCGGTCGCGGCGCAGCGCCAGCAATGCCGAAACCACCCCGCCCGCCAGTCGAAAGGGCACCAGCGCCTTCGCCCCCGCGCCCCCGCGCGCGAAGGTGGCGGAGGCGATCTGCTCCACCTCGACCCCGGCGGGAAACTCGGTCGCATAGCGTGCGCCGCGCGCGTCGGTGGAAAGCTTGACCCGCCAGCCGCGGGCGATCAGCGCCTCCGACAGGGCCTGGGCGGGGAACATGTGCCCCCCGGTGCCCCCGGCGGCGATCACGATCAGCGGTCTGTCTTGCGGCATGTCACCTTCCACGGGTCAGCAGGATATCCTCGATCTCGCCCTGCGGGCGGGTGCGGGTTAACGCGAGCAGCATGCCGACTGCAATCCCCCCCGCTATGATCGACGAGCCGCCATAGCTGACGAAGGGCAAGGTCATGCCCTTTGCCGGCAGGATGCGCACCGCCACGCCCATGTTGATGAAGGCCTGCACCCCGAACAGACAGGCCAGCCCGGTGCCCGCCAGGCGGGTGAAGGGATCGCGTTCCTTCATCAGGCGCAGGAACGACCGGACCGAAATGACCATGTAAAGAAAGATGATCGCCAGAACCAGGATCAGGCCGTATTCCTCGGCCGCGACCGCGATGATGAAATCGGTATGCGCATCCGGCAGCGACCATTTGACCGAACCCTCGCCCACGCCCACGCCGAAGAATCCGCCCTCCTGAATGGCGTTGGTGGCATAGCCCAGCTGCGTGCGGGGATCGACCTCGGGCGACAGGAAACCGTCGATGCGGCGCGCGAAATGCTCGGAACTGGTATAGGCGAAGCTGCCCGCGCCCACCGTCATCACCGCGAGCCCGACCAGCAGCGCGATCGGCGCGCCGCCCACGAAATAGATCACGCCCCAGGAAAACAGGATCAGCGCGGCCTGTCCGAAGTCGGGTTGCAGCGCCAGCAGCGCCACCACCGTCATTGCCAGCGCGAAAGAGAATGTCTTGCCGGGAGGTCCGTTGATTTCCTGCGCGGCGGCGATCAGCCAGGCGGTCAGAACGATGAAGCCGGGCTTGAGAAACTCGGACGGCTGGACCGAGGCGAAGCCGAGCGAATACCACCGCGTCGCGCCCTTGCCGTAGTCGGTGCCAAAGAACGGCAACAGTGCCAGCGCGACGAACGCCAGCAAAAACCCGATCACGCCGAGCCTGCGGATCAGATTGGGGGGCAGCATGGAGGTGACGATCATCGCAACCAGCGCCATACCGCCGAACACCGCTTGGCGGCTGACGTAGTGAAAGGGCGCGAAGCCGTTGCGCGCGGCCAGCGGCGGCGAGGACGCCAGCCCCAGAAGCAGCCCGATCCCCATCAGCAGAAGGATGCAGATGAGCGACCAGCGATCGACGGTTTGCCACCAGCGTGGCAGGACGGGATCGCCCGATTGCACGGGAACCGTGCCATAGACCATTTCAGTCATGGGATATACTGCCTGATTTTGCCTCTACCAGCCCGTTTTCCGGGTCTCTGTGGAGAGTGTAGCGCGAAAGCTGAATCGGCGCCAGAAAAACTGGCGCCGTTGCGCAATTACTTCAATTGCTCAGCAACCCGCGCCATGAAGTCTTCGCCGCGCTTTTCGAAATTGGGGTATTGGTCAAAACTCGCCGCCGCGGGCGCCAGCAGCACCGTATCGCCGGGGCGGGCCTCCTGCGCGGCGCGCTGCACGGCGCGGGCCATGGTCTCGCAGATCTCATGCGGGCAATCGCCCAACTGCAAGGCGAAATCGCGCGCGGAATGCCCGATCAGATAGGCCTTTTCTACCCGGCCCAGATGGGGCCGCAATGCGGCGATGCCGCCATCCTTGCCCAGCCCCCCCGCGATCCAGCGGATCTTGTCGAAGGCCTGCAAGGCCTTCTCGGCGCTGTCGACATTGGTGGCCTTGCTGTCGTTGACATAGATGACGCCGTTCTTCTCGCCGATGCGCTGGCTGCGGTGCGGCAGGCCCGCGAAATCGCGCAGCGCGGCCTCGATCACCCGGGGCGACAGGCCCAGGCTGCGCGCGGCGGCATAGGCCGCGCAGGCGTTCTGGTGGTTGTGCACGCCGGGCAGGCCCGCGATGTCGCGCAGATCGATCGCGGCGATCTGGCGGGTTTTCCGAAACTCGCACAGGAACCCCTTGCGCGCGAAGACGTCCCAGCCGGGCCCCGACAGTTTCCGCCCCGAGGCAATGCGGATCACCCGGTCGTCGCCGGGCGCCTCCATCATCTGGTTGGCGAGATAGCGGCCCTCCGCCTCGTCGACGCCGATGACGGCGCGGTCCGGCCCGCCCTCGGCGAACAGGCGGCGCTTGGCGGCGAAATAGCCGCCCATGCCGCCGTGGCGGTCCAGGTGATCGGGCGACAGGTTGGTGAAGACGGCCACATCGGGCGTCAGCGCCCGGGCCAGTTCGGTCTGATAGCTCGACAGTTCCAGCACGATCACCTCGCCATCGCCGGGCGGGTCCAGATCGAGCACGCCGCGCCCGATATTGCCCGCCAGCTGCACCCGCCGCCCCGCGCTTTCCAGAATGTGGTGGATCAGCGCCGAGGTCGTCGACTTGCCGTTCGAGCCGGTCACCGCCACGACCCGCGGCGGCTGATCGAACCGATCCCATTCCCCCGTCGCGAGAGAGCGGAAGAACAGACCGATGTCGTTGTCGACCGGCACGCCTGCGGCCCAGGCCGCGGCGATATGCGCATTGGGCGCCGGATAAAGATGCGGGATGCCCGGTGAAACCACCAGACGCGAGACCCCCTCCCAGGCGCCGCGCGCCGACAGATCGTGCAGCTCGAGCCCGCGGCCCTGGGCGGCGGCGCGCGCC
This sequence comes from Brevirhabdus sp., assembly GCF_052826345.1. NCBI lineage: Bacteria > Pseudomonadati > Pseudomonadota > Alphaproteobacteria > Rhodobacterales > Paracoccaceae > Brevirhabdus > Brevirhabdus sp. The sequence continues at coordinate 28,604 of NZ_JBRBUA010000071.1, forward strand.
TCGGGGCTGTCGTCCCAGCACAGCGCCCGCGCCCCGCCCGCCTGCAACGCAAGCGCCGCGGCGACGCCCGACCGCCCCAGCCCCAACACGGCGACACATGCGCCGGCAACTCCGCGAACCTCGATCAAATCAACCCCCCGTTCCTGCCCGACACACCGGAAAACGAGTATTTAAGCCAAGAAGAAACCACCAGCTTCTTCTTGGTGAAAATACTCCTGCCGCGGCGGCGGCGCATGCGCTCAGCGCAGTTTCAGCGTGGCCAGGCCGATCAATGCCAGGATCAGCGAGATGATCCAGAAGCGGATGACGATCTGCGGCTCCGCCCAGCCCTTCTTCTCGAAGTGGTGGTGAATCGGCGCCATCAGGAAGACGCGCTTTCCGGTGCGTTTGAAATAAAGCACCTGCACGATCACCGAAAGCGCCTCGACCACGAAAAGCCCGCCGACGATGCCCAGCACGATCTCATGCTTGGTGGCCACGGCGATCGCCCCCAGCGCGCCGCCCAGCGCCAGCGACCCCGTGTCGCCCATGAACACGGCCGCGGGCGGCGCGTTGTACCACAAGAACCCCAGCCCGCCGCCGATCAGCGCCGAGCAGAACACCAGGATTTCGCCGGTGCCGGGAACGTAATGCACGTCGAGATATTCGGAAAAGTCCACGCGCCCCACCGCATAGGCGATCACCCCCAGCGCGGCGGAGGCGATCATCACCGGCATAATCGCCAACCCGTCGAGCCCGTCGGTCAGGTTGACCGCATTGGCCGCCCCCACGATGACGAACATCGCGAACGGCAGGTAGAACCAGCCGAGGTTGAGCAGCACGTTCTTGAACACCGGCACCGCCAGCTGGAACGCCAGGCCATCGGGATGCACCGAGGCCGCCGCGTAGGAGGCGATCCCTGCGATCAGGAACCCCAGCGCAAGCCGCACGCGGCCCGGCACACCGGCGGCGTTGTTCTGGGTGATCTTGCGATAGTCGTCGATGAACCCCACCCCCCCGAAGGAGACGGTGACGAAAAGCACAATCCAGACGTAAGGCTCATCCCAGCGCATCCACAGCAGCGATCCCACCACCACGGCCCCCAGAATCAGCACGCCGCCCATCGTGGGCGTGCCCGCCTTGGTCAGTGCGTGGCTTTCCGGCCCGTCGGTGCGGATCGGCTGGCCATTGGCCTGGCTGCGCTTGAGCAGGTCGATCAGCGGCCGACCAAAGACAAAGCCGAAGATCAGCGCCGTGAAGAACGCCCCCCCCGCGCGCAGGGTGATATAGCGGAACAGGTTGAAAAAATCCCCGCCGTCGGAAAGTTCCGTCAACCAGTAGAGCATAAGTCGTCCTTTTGCGTCGGTTTGGGCAAAGCCTGAGCGTGCTACGCCTGATCGGGTTCCGCTTGGCTCAATTTGCGGATTGCGTCAACAACCAGGCTCACGCGGGAGCCCTTGGAGCCCTTGACCAGCACGACATCGCCTGCGTCAACCATATGGCGGATGCCCGGGGCGAGATCCTCGGCGCGTTCCGCCCATTTCCCGCGTCTGTCGGGGGGCAGCGCCGCATGCAGCGCCCGCATCCGCGGCCCTACGCAATGGACCGTATCGATCCGCATGATCGCGGGATGCGCGGCCAGATCCGCGTGCAGCTGCCGTTCCCCGGCGCCCAGTTCCAGCATGTCGCCCAAAACGGCGATGCGCCGGCCGTGGCCGATCCGTCCTATGCTGTCGATCGGCTGGGTGGCGGCAAGCACCTCCAGCGCGGCATCCATCGAGGCGGGATTGGCGTTAAAGGCGTCGTCGATCAGATCGAGCGTGACGTCACGTTCCACCGGGTCCAGTTGCAGCCTTTCGCGCGTGCCCCGACCCGCGGGCGGCGTCCAGCGCCCCAGATCGCCGGTCACCAATCCCAGATCGCAGCCGAGCGCCTCCGCCACCGCCAGCACCGCGCAGGCGTTGGTCGCGAAATGGCGCCCGGGCACGGAAAGCTTCAGCATGATGTCGCGCGCGTCCCCGTCCACATCCGCCCCCGCGCGGGGACGTTCTTCCGCGTGCCGAATACGACAGATCATGTGATCGGCGCTCATCCGCACGTCGATCAGGCGAAACGCGGCCTCGGCCCGCGCCCCGAAGCCGATCACGCGCGCGCCCCGTTCCCGCGCCGCGTCCAGCAGGATGCCCGCGGTGGCGATATCGCGGTTGATGACGGCCACGCCGCGTTCTTCCAGACCCTCGAAGATGGCGGCCTTCTCGACGGCGATATCCTCGATGGAGCCGAAGGCTTCGAGATGCGCGGCGGCGACGGTGGTGATCACGGCGACATCGGGGCGCGCCATCCGCGCCAGCGGCGCGATTTCGCCGGGGTGGTTCATGCCGATCTCGATCACGGCGAAATCGGCGTCGCGCGGCAGGCGCGCCAGCGTCAGGGGCACGCCCCAGTGGTTGTTGAAGGACCGCTCGGCCGCGTGCACCCGGCCCTGCCCGCCCAGGACCGCGCGCAGCATCTCCTTGGTGGAGGTCTTGCCGACCGAGCCGGTCACGCCCACGACGCGGGCGCGGGTCCGGGCGCGTCCGGCGCGGCCCAGCGCCTCCAGCGCGCGCAGCACGTCGGGCACGATCAACAGCGGCGCGTCCTCGGGCACATCGTCCGGGCGGTGCGACACCAGCGCGGCGGCGGCGCCGTTCGCCAGGGCCTGCGCCACGAATTCATGCCCGTCTCGCTGATCGCGCAGCGCGACGAACAAATCGCCCGGTTGCAACGCGCGGGTGTCGATCGACACGCCCGTCGCGGCCCAGTCGCGGCTGCTGTGCCCGCCGGTGGCGCGGGCGGCATCGTCAGATGTCCAGAGAACCTCGTTCATCCCAGATTCCCATCCAGAGCCGCGACCGCCACGCTGGCCTGCTCGGCATCGTCGAAAGGCAATACGTCGTCGCCCACGATCTGCCCCGTCTCGTGGCCCTTGCCCGCGACGAGCAGCGCGTCGCCCGGGCCGATGGCATCGACGCCGCGCAGGATCGCCTCCGCCCGGTCGGCGATTTCGGTGGCCTCCGGCGCGCCGGAAAGCACCGCGGCCCGGATCGCGGCCGGATCCTCGTTGCGCGGGTTGTCATCGGTGACGATGACGACATCGGCGAATTCCGCGGCCGCCGCGCCCATCAGCGGACGTTTCCCGCGGTCCCGGTCGCCGCCCGCGCCGAAGACCACGACCAGCCGGCCCAGCACATGCGGGCGCAGGGCGCGCAGCGCGGTCTGGAGCGCGTCGGGCGTATGCGCGTAGTCGACAAAGACCGATCCGCCCTGCGCGCGCGTCCCGGCAAGCTCCATCCGTCCGCGCACCGTGCGCAGTTCCGCAAGCGCGGCAAAGACATCCTCGGGCGCCTCGCCACCGGCGATCGCCAGCCCCGCTGCCAGCAGGACATTTTCCGCCTGGAACCCGCCGATCAGTTCCAGACGCACCTGTCGGCGCCGCCCGTTCCAGTCGAACAGCAGCTCCTGACCCGTCGCGTCGAACCGCTGGCCGGTGATGCGCAGATGCGCGGCCTCGTCGCGGCCGACGGCGATGACCTCCTGGCCCTGATCCAGCACGATGCGCGACAGCTGCGCGCCCTTCGGATCGTCGATGTTGATGACGGCGATGCCGTCCTCGGGCAGCAGCCGCGTGAAAAGCCCGGCCTTGGCGTTGAAATAGGCTTCGAACCCGTCGTGGTAGTCCAGATGATCCTGACTGAAGTTCGTGAAGCCCGCCACCGACAGGCGCACCCCGTCGAGGCGGCGCTGTTCCAGCCCGTGCGACGACGCCTCCATCGCGGCGTGGGTGACGCCTGCGCCGGCCATGTCGGCCAGCAGCCGGTGCAGGGTGATCGGTTCAGGCGTCGTGTGAGCCGTGGGCGCGGTATAGGCGCCCTCCACCCCGGTGGTGCCCAGATTGGCGGCACAGCGGCCCAGCGACACCCAGATCTGGCGCAGAAAGGTTGTCACGCTGGTCTTGCCGTTGGTGCCGGTGACGGCGGCCATGATGCCGGGCTGGGTCCCGAACCACAACGACGCGGCGCAGGCCAGCGCCTGGCGCGGCTCTTCGACCACGACCAGCGCCACGTCGCGGCCCGCCAGAACGTCGGCGGCCTGCAGGGCGCCCTGCTTGTCGGTCAGGATCGCGGCCGCCTCCATGCGCAGCGCGTATTGGATGAAATGCGCGCCATGCACCCGGCTGCCGGGCAGCGCGGCGAAGAGATGGCCAGGCTTGACCAGCCGGCTATCCACCGAAAGCCCGGTGATCGCGGCCTCGGCACCGCCGCGCGCGGTCAGACCCAGCGCGGCCAGAGATTTCGTGTCAGACCGCGCGTTCATGAGCCCCCCGGCGCCTAGTTGCTGCTGACGCGTGTTACTGCAAGTTGGGCCTGGGGTTCAATGACCGGACGCAGGCCAAGCAGCGGTGCCGTGCGCCGGATGATCTCGGCGCCGACGGGCACGGCCGTCCAGCCGGCGGTGCGGCGCGGCTGCGGCCCCGAGGTTTCGACCGGCTCGTCGAAGGAGACGACCAGCACGTATTTCGGGTCATAGGCGGGGAACACGCTGGCGAAGGTGGCGATCACCTTGTCCTTGTAATACCCGCCGGTGGGCTTGGGCTTGTCGGCGGTGCCGGTCTTGCCGCCCACCGCATAGCCCGGCACATCGCCCAGGCTGGCGGTCCCGCGCGACACCACCGCGCGCAGCATCTTGCGCGCGGCCGAAGAGGTCCGGGAGGAAATGACCCGCGGCCCCGCCTGAGCGGCATCGCGCCGAAGCAGCGTGGGCGTGATCCGGGTGCCGCCGTTGACGATGCTGGAATAGGCCGCGGCCAGTTGCAGCGGACTGGTGGACAACCCGTGGCCGTAGGAAATCGTCATCGTCGACAGTTCCGACCAGTTCGACGGCATCAGGGGCATGGCGCCATGCGCCTCGACCAGTTCCACCTTGGTGGGGTCCAGAAGGCCGAGACTGTCGAGAAACGCGCGCTGGCGCTCCGCCCCCAGTTCCATCGCGATTCGCGCCGTGCCGATGTTGGAGGATTTGACGATCACATCGGTCAGCGACAGCTCCTTGCCGTAATCGTGGAAGTCGCGGATGCGGAACTTGCCCCAGACCAGCGGACCCTGCGTCTCGATCATCGTCTGCGGCGTCGCGATGCCAAGTTCCATCGCCTGCGAGGCGGCGAAGATCTTGAACACGGACCCCAGCTCGTAAAGCCCCTGCACCGCACGGTTGAACAGCGGGCTGTCGGACTGGTCGCCCTTGGTCAGCGGCGCGGGCCGCTGGTTCGGATCGAAATCCGGCAGCGACACCATCGTGATCACCTCGCCGGTGGCGACATCCATCATGACCGCCGACGCACCCTTGGCGTTGAGCAGCTTCATACCGCCGTAAAGCACGTTGCGCGTCGCGGTCTGCACCGTCATGTCGAGCGACAGCTGCAAGGGCTCGGGCTGTGCCGGATCGCGCAGGCGGTCGTCGAAATATTTCTCGATACCGGCTGTACCGATTACCTCAGCAGAATGAACGCCTTCCCGGCCGAACCTCGTGCCACCCAGCACATGCGCCGCCAGTTTTCCATTGGGATAGAGTCGCATCTCCCTCGGGCCGAACATCAGGCCGGGATCGCCGATATCATGCGCCGCCTGCTTTTGCTCGGGGCTGATTTTTTTCTTTATCCACATGAACTTGCGTCTGGACTCGAATTTCTTGAGCAAATCCGCTTCATCAAGATCAGGAAAAATAAGGGCAAGTTCACGTGCGGCGCGCGGCTTGTCCGTCATCATCTGCGGCTGCGCATAGATCGAATAGGTCAGAAGGTTGGTCGCGAGAATACGCCCGTTGCGATCCACGATATCGGCGCGCTGCGCGGAAATGGGCGATCCCGCGGCGGCGGCCCTGGGTTCCTGCGGGTCCGCCGAGGACAGCTTGAACATCTGCACCCCGATCACCGAAAACGCGAGCGCGAACCCCACGCTCACGACCAGCAAGCGACCCTCGGCCTGATGGCGCTGGCGGTCGCGCATCACTTCGTGACGACGCCGGATATTGTCACGCTCGATCAGATCGGGATTTTCGCCGCGCTGACGCGCCGACAGGACATGGGCGAGCGGCCGCAGGGGTGTTCGGATCATTGCTGTGCCTCCGCCAGGATGCCACGGATGTCGATGGGCTTGATGACCGGCGGCAGATCGGTCGCCGGAAAGGCCACCTGATCGACCTCGCCGAAATGACGCGGCCGCAGCGGCATCAATTGCAGCTTGTCGAAATTCAGCTCGGCCAGTTCCTGCAACCGCTCGGGCCGGTTGAGATACGCCCATTCCGCGCGCTGGATGCTCAGCGCCTCGCGGATGTCGCCGATCTGCTGGCGCAGCGCGCGCACGTCGCGCAGCGACTGCTGCGTGCGATAGTTTTCCCTGTAGGCCCAGAACGCGAGCCCCATGACCGCCAGAGCACTGAGAACATAGAAAAGTCCGCGCATGTCAGTTCACTCTCTCCAAAACCAGCTTCGGCAGACCCAGCCCGGTGCGGTCGGCGCCGCGCGCGGGGGCCGCGGTGCGCCGCGCCACCCGCAGCCGGGCCGAGCGCGCGCGCGCATTCTGCGCGACCTCGCGCTCATCCGCGCTGACGGCGCGTTTGTTCACCTGCTCGAAGGTCGGTGTCTCTTCCTGCGCCAGCGGGGCGTAGCGGTTGGCGCGGCCGCCTGCGCCACTCTGGCCCTGGATGAACCGCTTGACGATCCGATCTTCGATCGAATGGAACGTCGCGATCGCCAGCAGCCCGCCGGACGCCAGCGCCCTCTCGGCCGCCTCCATCCCCGCGACGAGGGCGCCCAGCTCATCGTTCACGGCGATGCGGATCGCCTGAAAGCTGCGCGTCGCGGGGTGGCTTTGCCCCGGCTTGGGGCGCGGCAGGCAGCCCGCGATCACCTCGGCCAGCCGCGCCGTCGTATGCAACGGGCGATTGGCCACGATGGCGCGCGCGATGCGCCGCGACGCGCGCTCCTCGCCATATTGGAACAGGATATCGGCAAGGTCCCCGGCATCCGCACCGTTGACCAGGTCCGCGGCGCTGGGGCCGTGCTGGCTCATCCGCATGTCGAGCGGACCGTCGCGCATGAAGGAAAAGCCGCGCTCGGGCTGGTCGAGCTGCATCGAGGACACCCCCAGATCCAGCACCACCCCATCCAGATCCGTCGCGACGCCGTCCATGTCGGCGAAGTTGCCTTCCACCATACGCAGCCGATCGCCATAGCGCCCCGCCCATGCCTCGGCCATGCGAAAGACGGCCGGGTCGCGGTCCACCGCGATCACCTGCGCCGCACCCGCGTCGAGCAGCCCGCGCGTGTAGCCGCCCGCGCCGAAGGTCCCGTCAAGCCAGCGCCCGCCGATCGGGGCGGCGATGGCCAGAAGCGGCTCCAGCAGGACGGGAACATGCGGCGCTGCGCCGGAGCTGTCGGCGCCGCTCATCATGCTCCGCCGTCCGTCGGGAGGTCTTCGGGGGGTCGCGCCGGCTTGGCCGCGGCACGGCTGTCGCCCTCGCCCTGTTCAAGCAGGATGAGCGGGTCGAAATCCTCGGGATATTCCTCCAGCCAGTCTTCGGTGCTGGCCTGATCCTCCTGATAGGCCGACGGCTCCCAGATCTGAAAGGTATCGCCGGTCGCCAGGAAAAACGCCTCGGACGAGATGCCGATGCGGTCGCGCAGCTTCTGCGACAGGACCAGACGGCCGGTATCGTCGATCTGCGTGGTCTGGGAATGGCCGCTGTAGAGCTTCGACAGCATGTTGCGGCTTTTGGAGCCGCGCGGCAGATCGGCGATCATCTGCTCGACCTCCTCGAAGGCCTCGACCGTGTAGCATTCCAGATATTTGCGGCGGTGATCGCCATAATAGATCACCACATTGGGCGTCAGGCCCTGGGTCCAGTCGGGATCGGAGGCCTCGAGCACACGGCGAAAAGAGGCCGGGATCGAGACCCTGCCCTTCGCGTCCACCTTGTGGTGGCTTTCACCTCTGAACCTGCGTGCCACGTATCGCGGCCCCTTTGTTGACGCCACCCCCGGAACGGTGGCCCTTCAACGAAAACGACGGACCATGCTGCTGCCGTTGCATGATCCGTCGCTCTCGTCCCGTTTCCGGGATATGTCCGACCACGCGCGCCACCTGGGGGGATGTCTGCTCGCCCGCGCGCCGGATCTCTTTGTTCGATGAAACTGGGTGCCTGTATGAAACCTCTAGGTGCCGTTTTCGGGGTCTGTGTCGCCCCTATTAGCCCATCCTCATCGTGGTACAAGAATTGCCATGGGAATTTATGTAAATCAATCCCCTTTTATGCCACCAGATACCATTTCTAGTTATCCACACCCTGTGGAAACAAGATTTAGTAGCCAAAAATCAGCGGAAAATAGCCTAACTGGTATGAGTGAATGACATAAACACTAAATATGGGCAAAATCTTCTCGGCCCATAAAAACCCATCAGATCCCTTCCGCCTGACCCTACCGTAACCGATTTGCCACGCTTCCCCACACGGACCCGTGATCAAACGGGGAACAATTCGTGGCGCTTTCAGGGCAGCGCCGCCCACCGATGCCGGATCGCCGGGACGGCATGGGAAGCGATGGTCGATCGGGCGCGGATTCGCCGGGGTACCCCGCCTGTCGAATCCGAGCCGCCGGTCGCGCCGCACCGGATTACAGCGCAGAGGACGCCGTCAATTAGGTCAGCAGTAGTTATGCATTTGCCGCATAGCGGCATTGTAGCCATGCGGGATTGCGGCAGCGCAGCATGAGGTTAGATTGGGTTCAACAGCGAACGGCGGCACACGCCAAACGCAGCAGACTTAAACGAGGTAGACATGGCGTATATCCAGACACTTCGCCCGACCCTGAAAGACAGCCTGTCCGTCCGCATCGGACGCATCGCGGAAAACTTCAAGCGCTATCGCTTGTACCGCCGCACCGTGAACGAGCTTGAAGCGCTCAGCGGCCGCGACCTGGCAGATATGGGGATTTCGCGCGGTTCCATCCATTCCATCGCTTACGAAGCCGCCTATTTGAAAGGCTGAAACAGGAATTCCGGCGCCGGGCTCCTCCTTCCCCGGTCCACGGATTGACGGCAGACAGGTCTCCTCCCAGTCCGATTGTCGTCATAAACACCGGGTCGTCCGCTCCTCCTCCCTGGGCGATCCGATGTCAGAGCGGCGGTGTCCACCTCCTCCCGGGCACCGCCGTTCCAAAATTCAGAGGCCGCAGCGCCTCAACCGCATACGGGCTTCTACTCCTCCCAGAGCCGCCCGTAAGAGCGGCGGTGTCCACCTCCTCCCAGGCACCGCCGTTCCAAAATTCAGAGGCCGCAGCGCCTCAACCGCATACGGGCTTCTACTCCTCCCAGAGCCGCCCGTTGAAAGAGCGGCGATGCCCACCTCCTCCCGGGCATCGCCGTTTTTCGTTTGCGGCACCTTTTTTCGCGAAAGAGCGTCGGCCTAGAACGGGATGTCGCTGGCCTGCGCGTCGGATACGACGAATTTCGCCACCACCTTCTTGGTGCCGGCCTTGTCGAAATCAATGTCCAGCTTGTCGCCCTCGATCGCCAAGATCTGACCGTATCCGAATTTCTGGTGAAATACCCTGTCGCCCGTCGAAAACGAGGAAACAGCCTCTAGGTCGATCACGCTCGACCGGCTTTCCTTGGGCTGGCTCATGCCGCGCGTGGCAGCGCGGGTCTGCAACCGGCGCCAGCCCGGTGAATTATACACATCGGCGCGCGAGGCCTTGTCGTGCAGATCGGAACCCGCCATCGCCTGCGTCACCGGCGACGCGTTGGCCGTCATGCCCGCCGCCCCGAACCCGCCGCCGTAAAGACCCGGCGGCGTCAGCACCTCGACATGCGCCTCGGGCAGCTCGTCGATGAAGCGCGACGGCAGCGCCGATTGCCACTGGCCGTAGACCCGCCGATTTGCCGCGAAAGAGATGGTGCACAGCTCCTCCGCGCGGGTGATGCCGACATAGGCCAGGCGGCGCTCTTCCTCCAGCCCCTTCAGCCCGGATTCGTCCATCGAGCGCTGCGACGGGAAAAGCCCGTCCTCCCACCCCGGCAGGAAGACGGCCGGAAACTCCAGCCCCTTGGCGGCGTGCAGCGTCATGATGCTGACCTTTTCGCCCTCGGCGTCGGTCTCGTTGTCCATCACCAGGCTGACGTGCTCCAGAAAGCCTTGCAGGTTCTCGAAATTCTCCAGCGCCTTGACCAGTTCCTTGAGGTTTTCCAGTCGACCCGGCGCCTCGGGCGTCTTGTCGTTCTGCCAGAAGTCGGTGTAGCCCGATTCCTCCAGGATCATTTCGGCCGTCTCGACGTGGGTGTCGGCCTCGGCGCGGATCTGGGCGTGCCAGCGGTCGATGCCCTCGACCAGCTTGCGCAGCTCCGCCGCGCCCTTGCCGGTCAGCCCCTTTGCCGCCAGCAGCAAGCGCGCACCTTCCAGCAGCGACACGCCGTTGGTCCGGGCCGCCTGCTGGATCTTCGCCTGCGCCTTGTCGCCCAACCCGCGCTTGGGCGTGTTGACGATACGCTCGAACGCGAGGTCATCCTCGGGGCTGACGGAGATGCGGAAATAGGCCATCGCGTCGCGGATCTCGAGGCGTTCGTAAAAGCGGGGGCCGCCGATCACGCGGTAAGGCAGGCCGATGGTCAGGAACCGATCCTCAAACGCGCGCATCTGATGACTGGCGCGCACCAGAATCGCCATGGCGTCCAGCCCGAAGGCGCGCAGCCCCCGCGTGCCGCGCTGCATCGATTCGATTTCCTCGCCGATCCAGCGGGCTTCCTCCTCGCCGTCCCAATGGCCGATGAGGCGCACCTTTTCGCCATCCTGCTCGGCGGTCCAGAGCGTCTTTCCCAGCCGCCCCTGGTTCGCGTCGATCACACCCGACGCGGCTGCCAGAATATGCGGGGTGGAGCGGTAGTTCTGTTCCAGCCGCACCACATGCGCGCCCGGAAAATCCTTTTCGAACCGCAGGATGTTGCCCACCTCGGCGCCGCGCCAGCCATAGATCGACTGATCGTCGTCGCCCACGCAGCAGATGTTGCGATGCCCCTGCGCCAGCAGCCGCAGCCACATGTATTGCGCGACGTTGGTGTCCTGGTATTCATCCACAAGGATATAGCGGAACCGGCGCTGATACTGCGCCAGCACGTCCTCATGCGTCTGAAAGATGTGAACGACATGCAGCAGCAGGTCGCCGAAATCCGTGGCGTTGAGGGTTTTCAGCCGCTCCTGATATGCCGCATAAAGTTCGACGCCGCGCCCGTTGTAGGCCGACGCCTCTGCGGCGGGGACGCGCGCCGGGGCCCAGGCACGGTTCTTCCAGCCGTCTATCAGATGCGCAAGCTGGCGCGCGGGCCAGCGCTTTTCATCGATCTGTGCGGCATTGATCAGCTGTTTCAGCAGCCGGATCTGGTCATCGGTATCCAGGATGGTGAAATTCGATTTCAGCCCCACCAGTTCCGCGTGGCGGCGCAGCAGCTTGACGCAGATGGCATGAAAGGTGCCCATCCAGGGCATCCCCTCGACCGGGCCGCCCATCAGCCTGCCGACACGCAGCTTCATCTCCCGCGCGGCCTTGTTGGTGAAGGTCACGGCCAGGATTTCGTTGGTATGCGCCTTGCGCATGTTCAGCAGATGCGCGATCCGCGTGGTCAGCGCCTTGGTCTTTCCGGTCCCCGCGCCCGCCAGCATCAGCACCGGCCCGTCCAGCGTCTCGACTGCCTGACGCTGCGCCGGGTTCAGATCGTCGAGATAGGCGACACCGCGCGCCGCCATCGCGCGCTCGGACAGGGAAGCCCCCTGCGCGGCCTCGAACGCGTCGCTGTCATCAAACTGGCTCATGCCCCGGTCAGGCCCCCGCTCGCTGTGAACTTACCCATCTGTTCGCCCATTGTTCCAAGCCTGCGCGCCCGGGTCAAGGCGCGCCGTCACCGCGCCGATCCGCCCGCCTGTAGCCGCCCGCCTACATTCGACTGACGCCTCGTCTAATCGGGGCGCGGGCGGATTGCCATGGCCTGCGCGCGTCGCGGCGCCACATCCTCAGCCGCGCGCGGCACCTCACTCTCCCGGCGGCATGGCGCAAACCATTGCCGCGGTGCCGCAGCAACGCGCTGCAACCTGCGCCCCGGCATGGTAAATTGCGCGCCAAGGCGCATTTCCAGGGAGATGTTCGATCAAGCGATGGGTTGCGCCGCGACGAATCAGACGCAACTATGCGGCAGTGCAGCAATACCAATCGGCGCCCGGCGCCGGGAAGGACCAGACCCTGATGCCCGAATTCAAGAAGATCCTCATTGCCAACCGCGGCGAGATCGCGATCCGCGTGATGCGTGCCGCCAACGAATTGGGAAAGCGAACCGTCGCCGTCTACGCCAAGGAAGACAAGCTGTCGCTGCACCGCTTCAAAGCAGATGAGGCCTATTGCATCGGTGAGGATCTGGGCCCCGTCGCCGCCTATCTGAGCATCGAGGAGATCATCCGCGTGGCCAAGGCCTGCGGCGCGGATGCGATCCATCCGGGATACGGGCTGCTGTCGGAAAACCCGCAGTTCGTCGACGCCTGCACCGAGGCGGGCATCGCCTTCATCGGCCCGCGCGCGGAAACGATGCGCAAGCTGGGCGACAAGGCAAGCGCGCGCAAGGTGGCGATGGAGGCGGGCGTGCCGGTGATCCCCGCGACCGAGGTGCTGGGCGAGGACATGGACGCGATCCGCAAGCAGGCGGCCGAGGTGGGCTATCCGCTGATGCTCAAGGCCTCCTGGGGCGGCGGCGGCCGGGGGATGCGCCCGATCCAGTCGGAAAAGGAGCTGGAGGAAAAGGTGCGCGAGGGCCGCCGCGAGGCCGAGGCCGCCTTCGGCAACGGCGAGGGCTATCTGGAAAAGATGATCCTCAAGGCCCGCCACGTCGAGGTGCAGATCCTGGGCGACAGCTATGGCGCGATCTACCACCTGTGGGAACGCGACTGTTCGGTGCAGCGGCGCAACCAGAAGGTCGTCGAGCGCGCCCCCGCCCCCTATCTTTCCGCCGCGCAGCGCGAGCGGCTGTGCAACCTCGGCAAGAAGATCTGCGAGCATGTGAATTACCAATGCGCGGGCACGGTCGAATTCCTGATGGATATGGACACGGGCGAATTCTACTTCATCGAGGTGAACCCCCGCGTGCAGGTCGAGCATACCGTGACCGAAGAGGTCACCGGCATCGACATCGTGCGCGCCCAGATCCTGATCACCGAGGGCAAGAGCCTGGTGGAGGCCACCGGCACCGCCAGCCAGTATGACGTGCACCTCAAGGGTCACGCGATCCAGTGCCGGATCACCACCGAAGACCCGACCAACAACTTCATCCCCGACTACGGCCGCATCACCGCCTATCGCGGCGCCACGGGCATGGGCATCCGGCTGGACGGCGGCACCGCCTATTCGGGTGCGGTCATCACGCGTTACTACGATTCGCTGCTGGAAAAGGTCACCGCCTGGGCGCCCACGCCCGAAGCCGCCATCGCGCGGATGGACCGCGCCCTGCGCGAATTCCGCATCCGCGGCGTCAGCACCAACATCGCCTTCGTGGAAAACCTGCTCAAGCACCCGGTCTTTCTGAACAACGAGTATCACACCAAATTCATCGACCAGACGCCCGAGCTGTTCGATTTCCGCCCGCGCCGCGACCGGGCCACCAAGATCCTGACCTATATCGCCGACAACACCGTCAACGGCCACCCCGAGACCAAGGGCCGGACCGCCCCCGCCGAGGTGCGCGCCCCCCGCCCCCCCGCACCGCGCGGCACGCCGCCGGGCGGCACGCGCAACCTGCTGGAAAAGGACGGCCCGCAGGCGGTGGCGGACTGGATGGCGGCACAGAAACAGCTGCTGATCACCGACACCACGATGCGCGACGGTCACCAGTCGCTGCTGGCCACCCGGATGCGTTCCATCGACATGATCCGCGTGGCACCGGCCTATGCCGCCAACCTGCCGCAGCTGTTCAGCGTGGAATGCTGGGGCGGCGCCACCTTCGACGTGGCCTATCGCTTCTTGCAGGAATGCCCCTGGCAGCGGCTGCGCGACCTGCGCGCCGCGATGCCGAACCTGATGACCCAGATGCTGCTGCGCGGCTCCAACGGGGTGGGCTACACCAATTACCCCGACAACGTGGTGCAGGAATTCGTGCGCCAGGCGGCCGAGACCGGCGTTGACGTCTTCCGTGTCTTCGACAGTCTCAACTGGGTGGAAAACATGCGCGTCGCGATGGACGCGGTGATCGAGAACGGCAAGCTGTGCGAGGGCACGATCTGCTACACCGGCGACGTCAACGACCCCGCACGGTCGAAATACGACCTGAACTATTACGTCGGCATGGGCAAGCAGCTGCGCGACGCGGGCGTGCATGTGCTGGGGCTCAAGGACATGGCCGGACTGCTCAAGCCCATGGCCGCGCGACAGATCGTGACCGCCCTGAAAGAGGAGGTCGGCCTGCCGATCCACTTCCACACGCATGACACCTCGGGCATCGGGGCGGCCACGGTGCTGGCCGCGGCCGAGGCGGGCGTCGATGCCGTCGACGCGGCGATGGACGCGTTTTCGGGCGGCACCTCGCAGCCCTGTCTGGGATCGCTGGTCGAGGCGCTGCGCCATTCCCCGCGCGACACCGGCCTCGACATCGCGGCGATCCGCGAAATCTCGAACTACTGGGAAGGGGTGCGCGACCAGTACAGCGCCTTCGAATCCGGGCTGGAGGCCCCCGCATCCGAGGTCTACCTGCATGAGATGCCGGGCGGGCAGTTCACCAACCTCAAGGCCCAGGCCCGCAGCCTCGGCCTGGAAGACCGCTGGCACGAGGTCGCGCAGACCTATGCCGACGTGAACCTGATGTTCGGCGACATCGTCAAGGTCACGCCCTCGTCCAAGGTGGTGGGCGACATGGCGCTGATGATGGTCAGCCGGGGTCTGACCCGTGCCGAGGTCGAAGACCCCGAACACGACGTCTCCTTCCCCGACTCGGTCATCGACATGATGCGCGGCAACCTGGGCCAGCCTCCGGGCGGGTTCCCCGACAAGATCGTCAAGAAGGTGCTCAAATCGGAAAAGCCCGATACGCAGCGCCCCGGCAAGCACCTGCCGCCCATCGATCTCGACGCCAAGCGCAGGGAACTGGCGGAAATGTTCGAGGACCTGAACCTCGACGACGAGGATCTGAACGGCTACCTGATGTATCCCAAGGTCTTCACCGACTACATGTCGCGGCATCTGCAATACGGCCCCGTCCGCGCCCTGCCGACGCATACCTTCTTCTACGGCATGGAACCGGGCGATGAGATCACCGCCGAGATCGACCCCGGCAAGACGCTGGAAATCCGCCTGCA
>NZ_JBRBUA010000072.1:0-22657 GCF_052826345.1 Brevirhabdus sp.
AGGTCGAAAACCCCGGGGCGCAGTTCGCCGCCCTGTCATCTGCCACCGATCGGACGGAGGCGTTCGGCATCCCGCCCGAACATGTGTTCGGCTTCGAGGATTGGGTCGGCGGCCGCTATTCGGTCTGGGGGCCGATCGGCCTGCCGGTGATGCTGGCGGTCGGGCCTGCGCAGTTCCGCGCGTTCTTGGCCGGGGCACAGGCGATGGACGATCATTTCCGCACCGCCGCGCCGCGCGACAACCTGCCGATGCTGCTGGCGCTGGTGGGCCTGTGGCATCATCAGTTCCGCGGACACCCGACGCGCGCGGTGCTGCCCTACGATCAGCGTCTGGAACGGCTGCCCGCCTATCTTCAGCAACTGGAGATGGAAAGCAACGGCAAGCGCGTGTCGATGGACGGCGCCGCGCTGACCCACCCATCGGGTCCCGTCGTGTGGGGGGAGCCGGGGACCAACGGGCAACATGCGTTCTATCAGCTGATCCACCAGGGCACCGATGTCGTGCCTTGCGAGTTCCTGGTGGCCGCGCGCGGGCAGGAACCCGAGCTGGCCGATCACCACGCGCTCCTGCTGGCCAATTGTCTGGCCCAGTCGGAGGCCCTGATGAAGGGGCGCAGTCTTCAGCAAGCCCGCGATTTGATGGCCGCCAAGGGCCTGACCGGCGCCGAGCTGGACCGACAGGCCCGCCACCGCGTTTTTCCCGGCAACAGGCCGTCGACCACATTGATGTTCGACCAGACCACGCCGCATGTGCTGGGGCAGATCATCGCGCTTTACGAACATCGGGTCTTTGTGGAGGGGGTGATCCTGGGGATCAACTCATTCGATCAGTGGGGGGTGGAGCTGGGCAAGGAGCTCGCCACCGCGCTGCTGCCGATCGTCGAGGGGCGCGAGGGGGCGGAGGGCAAGGACCCCTCCACCCGCCAGCTGGTCGAATTCGCCCGATCGCAGCGCGACCGGGCGCGTTCCGGTTAGCGGGGCAGGAGCACCGTGTCGACGACATGGATCACGCCATTCGACTGGTTGACATCCGCGATGGTCACCTTGGCCGCGTCGCCTTTCTCGTCATAGATATAAAGGTTGTTGCCCTTGACCTGGGCGGACAGCGCGTCGCCGGAGACGGTTTCCAGGTTGAAAAAGCCGTCTTTGCCTTTCTTGGCCTTGGCCATCAGTTCGGCGCCGGTCATCTTGCCCGCGACGACATGCGCGGTCAGGATCTTGGTCAGCATATCCTTGTTTTCAGGCTTCAGCAGGGTGTCGACCGTCCCGGCGGGCAGCTTGTCGAAGGCCGCGTTGGTGGGCGCGAAAACGGTGAAGGGACCTGCGGATTGCAGCGTCTCGACCAGACCGGCGGCCTTGACCGCGGCGACCAGCGTGGTGTGATCCTTGGAATTCACCGCGTTGTCGACGATGTTCTTGTTGGCGAACATCGCCGCGCCGCCGACCATCGGATTGTCGCCCGACGCCATGTCGGTGCTGGCCGTCGCATCGCTTGATGCGGCCGCGTCGCCCGTCGCGGGCGTACCGCTCATCGCGGCTTTTTCTGCGGGCAGCAGTACCTTGTCGATCACGTGAATGACACCGTTCGACTGTTTGACATCGGCGATGGTGACATTGGCCACGGTGCCGCGCTCGTCCGTCAGGGTGATCATGTCGCCATCGGTCTGGGCCTGAAGCGTGCAGCCACCGACGGTCTCGACCGGATGGGTGCCGCCGTCATCCTTGACCATGCCGCGAATGGCATCGGACATCGCATCGGCCGCGACGACGTGGCAGGTCAGGATCTTGGTCAGCATTTCCTTGTTTTCAGGTTTCAGCAGGGTGTCGACCGTGCCGGCGGGCAGCGCGGCGAAAGCCTCGTTGGTGGGGGCGAAGACGGTGAACGGGCCTTCGCCCTGAAGCGTCTCGACCAGCCCTGCCGCCTTGACGGCCGCCACCAGCGTGGTGTGATCCTTGGAATTCAGCGCGTTCTCGATGATGTTCTTGTTCTCGAACATGGCGGCGCCGCCGACCATCGGATTTTCGGCCAGCGCGGGCAGGGCCAGCGAAAGCGCGACGGCGGCAATGGCCGTGGACTTGAAAACTCTGTTCATGTTCTTCTCCGGGTTCTGCCGCCCGCATCGTCGGGGGCTTCTGCTCAAAGACACGGCCCGCATCGGGCAAGAGTTTCGCAAGATCGACATGTTTTTCGCCGGCGCCGCCGCTTTGCCCCTTCAGCCAAGGGGAGCGTGGCGGTTCACGTCCTTGTAGAGCAGATAGCGAAACGGCTCCGGTCCGCCGGCATAGCAGGCCTGCGGGCAGAAAGCCCGCAACCACATGAAATCGCCGGCCTCGACCTCGACCCAGTCCTGGTTCAGCCGATAGACCGCCTTGCCCTGCAAGACATAAAGGCCATGCTCCATCACGTGGGTCTCGGGGAAGGGAATGACGCCGCCGGGCTGGAAGGTCACCACCGTGACATGCATGTCATGGCGCAAGTCCGTGGGGTCGACAAAGCGCGTCGTCGCCCAGACGCCATTGGTGTCGGGCATTGCCATGGGCGCGACCTCGGCGTCGCTGGAAATTACCACGTCGGGCGAGGAAAGCCCGTCAACGCTTTGATATTTTTTACGAATCCAGTGAAGGCTGGCCCTGTGGCCGGTCCGGTTGCGCAGCCGCCACCCGCATCCCGGCGGCAGGTAGGCAAAACCACCGGGGGCAAGCCTGTGGGTCGTGCCGTCGACCGTCAGCTCCACCGTGCCGCTCACCACGAAGAGCACGCTTTGCGCCGCGGCGTCGACTTCGGGACGGTCGCTGCCGCCGCCCGCCTCGATTTCCGCCACATATTGCGAGAAGGTTTCGGCGAAACCCGAAAGCGGCCGCGCCAGCACCCAGAATCGCGCGCCCTCCCAGAACGGCAGCAGACTGGCGGTGATATCCGACAGCGTGCCTTTCGGGATGACCGCATATGCCTCGGTGAACATGGCGCGATCCGTCGTCAGCTGGGTCTGCGGTGGCAGCCCGCCCGGCGGGATGTAATAGCGGTCGCTGCACGGGGGCGTGGTGGTCATTCAAACTCCTCCAGAAGTCTGTGTTGGGCTTCGATCTTGTTGAGGTGGTCCTTGCCGGCGCGCCCCGACATCCGCATTGAAAGCGATGCGAGATAGCGGATCAGGGCCA
This sequence comes from Brevirhabdus sp., assembly GCF_052826345.1. Classification (NCBI taxonomy): domain Bacteria; kingdom Pseudomonadati; phylum Pseudomonadota; class Alphaproteobacteria; order Rhodobacterales; family Paracoccaceae; genus Brevirhabdus; species Brevirhabdus sp. The sequence continues at coordinate 3,159 of NZ_JBRBUA010000072.1, forward strand.
GAACGCCGGTGTAGCTGTCGAAGGGCGCGCTGCCCGCGACCGGGCAGATCAGGGTGCGCCGGGTGGCGGCCGGGGGCAGACGCACCGACGGGTCGGTGATCAACAGCACCGGCACGCCATTTTCGGCCAGCAGATGCAGCATCCGGTGCAGCCGTCCGACGACCCGGCGCACGCCAATTACCACCACCATATCCTCGGGGCCCAGATCCGACAGCGATTCAGCAAGGCTTTCGCCCGGGCCGGGCAACAGCCGGGTGTGTGGCCTGAATTGCACGAATTGCCAGCGCGCATAGGCCGCGAAGTAATGGCTGTTACGAAACCCGGCGAAGCCCAGCCTGCGCGCGCCGACAAGGGCCCTGGCGATGTCCGAGACCCTCTGCGCGTCAAGCGCGGCAAGCCCCGCCTGCAAGACGCGCATCTCTTCTTCGAGGAAATCGCCGATGTCGCCGGAAAATCGCGGATCGTCCGCCTGTTGCGCGCCGCCGCCGGTGAATAGCGGGGAGCCCCAGCGGCGCGCGTCACGCGCCTGTCGGCGCAGGGCGTCGTAATTTTCCAGCCCGATCCTGTGCACCAGACGCGTCACCGTGGAATTGGACACGCCCGCCCGGTCGGAAAGCTCGCTCGCCGTCAGCACGCAAACCTCGGCGGGATCGGACAGGATCGCGTCCGCCAGACGTTGTTCGCTGCCCGGCAGAGCCGAATATTCCGCCTGAAGACGGTCGACGAAATTGACCTTCGATTGCATGGGGCACCACGGCTCGATGGAAAATGATTTCCAGATTAATAGTAAATGGAAAAAACATTGCAACAGTTTCCTGTGCCCCTCTGGCCGACCGCTTGCCGATCCCGAAGCCGCGCGATATGCCAACGGAGGTTTCCTTGAGCAGGCGTTAAACCCATGATTGAGCTTGATGCCCATGCGGTAATGGTGATCTTTGTCGCGCTGGCGGCGGGCGGGATCCTGAAGGGGGCCCTGGGACTTGGCGCGCCGCTTGTAGCGGTGCCGGTGATGGCCAGCTTTTTCGATGTGCGTCTCGCCGTGGTTCTGATGGTGCTGCCGAACCTCGCGACCAACATCTGGCAGCTGTGGCTTTTCCGCAAGGAGCCGGTGCCGCGCCGCCTGGCTTGGATCTTCGCGGTTTCGGGCGGGCTGGGGGCCTTCGCGGGCACGGTGCTGCTGGCAACCCTTTCGGCGGGGTTGCTGATGCATCTGGTGGCTTTCGCGGTGCTGGCGTTCATCGCGCTGCGCGTCGCCAAGCCGGATTTCGCCATCGGGGTGCCCCTGGGACGCTGGCTGGCGGCGCCCTTCGGGTTAGTGGCGGGAATACTTCAGGGGGCGGCGGGGATCTCGGCGCCGGCTTCGGTCAGTTTCCTCAGCGCGCTGCGGTTGCCGCGCAACCTCTTCATCCCGACGATCTCGATGTTTTTCGCCGCGATCAGCGCGGTCCAGCTGCCGACGTTGCTGTGGTACGGGATGTTGAACGGCCAGGTCGCGCTGCTGGGCGCCGCGGCGCTGATCCCGCTGCTGGGGCTGATGCCGCTGGGCCAGTGGCTGGCGCGCCGGGTGTCGGCCGTCGCCTTCGATCGGATCGTGCTGGTGGTTCTGGCGCTATTGGCGGTCGATCTCATCTGGACGGGATGAGCCAAGCCGCCCCTGGTAAAATGGAAAGGCCCGACACGGTATCACCATGCCGGGCCCGCCGCCGGATCATGCGCGGCGATGCGCGTTCAGTGGTCCGGCTTGCGGAAAAAGAAATCCCACACGACCAGCACCATCGTGACGATGATGACCAGCCCCAGATCCAGCCGCGGCACGCTGAAGCCCAGGATGCCCACGAAAATCAGCAGGATGACGAAGGCGAACGCCATCAGGATACGGTCTGTCATTGTGCGGTCTCCTCGGGGGACAGGGTCAGGATGTGGCTTTCCAGCCAGCGGGCCGTGCGCAGCAGCCGGGCGTCGTCGCCGCGGCGGGCGACCAGCTGCACGCCCATCGGCATGCCGTTGCTCGCGCTCAGCAGCGGCAGGGTAACGGCCGGGGTACCGCAAAGGGTCCACAGACCGTTGAAGATGGCGTTGCCGGTCGTGGTCAGATCCGCGGGCGCCGCACCGGGCGCGGCAAGCGTCAGGATCGCGTCGCAGCGCTCGAAGATCTCGGCCAGGGCGGCGTTCAGCACCTTTGGATAGTCGAGCGCCGAGATGTAATCGCGCGCCAGCACCTGCTTGCCCTTGTCGATGGCCTCGCGCGTTTCCGCGGACAGGCTGTCGCGGCCACGATTTTCATAGTGATAGAAGTTCTTGGCCATTTCGGCGAAGTTGATGCGTTCGCGCGCGGCCGCGGCTTCGGCGAAAATCGAGGGCAGGGGCGCGGGAAAGCAGATCTCACCCAGGGCTTCGGCCAGTTCCTCGAGGGCCTCGCGCGCTTCGGGGTCCGCCTGATCGGCGTGGGGCGGCATCACGACGGCTAGCGTCGGCGTGACCGGAGGCGCGGTCTGTGCCACCGCCAGCAGCCGGGGCGCGGCCGCGGGCTGGGTCGCACTGTCGGCGGGATCGTGGCCGTAAAGCACCTCGGCCAGCATCGCCGCGTCTTCGGTGGTGCGGGCAAAGACGCCCGGAGTGTCCAGGCTGGGCGACTGGATCAGCATGCCGGTGCGCGGCACCATGCCAAAGCTGGGCTTGAACCCGGTGATCCCGCAAAAGGCCGCGGGCCGGATGATCGAGCCGCCGGTCTGCGTCCCGACCGCAAGCGGGACCATGCCCGCCGCCACAGCCGCGGCCGATCCCGACGACGAGCCGCCGGGCGTATGCGCCGGATCATGGGGATTGCGGGTCTTGCTCGGATGCAGGAAGGCCAGTTCGGTGGTCACCGTCTTGCCCATGATGATCGCGCCCGCCGCGCGCAGGCGGGCGGTCACGAAGGCATCTTCATGCGGGACTCGCCCCTTGTCGAGCGCGGCGCCGTTTTCGGTGGGAATGCGCGCCGTGTCGATGATGTCCTTGAGCGCGACGGGCAGCCCGTGCAGGGGGCCGATCGCCGCGCCCGAGGCGCGCAGCTTGTCGAGCCGCTGCGCCTGGGCCATCACATCGTCGCCATCCAGATAGGCCCAGGCCTGAACCTCGGGCTCGCGCGTGGCGATCCAGTTCAGACAGGCCTCGGCATATTCGACGGCCCGGACCGCCCCGCGTGCCAGCCGGTCGCGCAATTCGACCGCGCCGAGGCTGAGCAGGGGGTCCGGCCCGGACCGGTCGCGGCCGGTCCGGTTCTTTTGCACCGCATCACCCGCCATAGAACACCTGCGGAAGGTAGAAGACGATCTGCGGGAAGACATACATCAGGATCATCGAGACGAAGACCATCGCCAGGAAGGGCATGACGCCCGCGAAGATCTGGGTCAGCTTGACCTCTGGTGGCGCGATCCCCTTCAGATAATAGGCCGACATCGCCATCGGTGGTGTCAGGAAGGAAGTCTGAAGGTTCAGCGCGACCAGGATGCCGAAGAACAGCGGATCGATGTCGAACAGCGGCAGCAGCGGCAGGAAGATCGGCACGAAGATGATGATGATCTCGGACCATTCCAGCGGCCACCCCAGCAGGAAGATGATCAGCTGCGCCAGAAGCAGGAATTGCAGCGGCGTCAGATCCATGCCGCGGACGAATTCCCCGATCAGCTGCTCGCCGCCCAGATAGCTGAACACCGACGAGAAGGTGTAGGAGCCGACGAACAGCCAGCACACCATCGCCGTGGTGCGCACCGTCAGATAGACGGATTCGCGCAGCCTCTGGAAGGTCATGGCGCGATAGGCCACGGCCAGCACCATGCCGCCCAGGGCGCCGATGGCGGCCGCCTCGGTGGGCGTGGCGAGGCCGAAGAGGATCGAGCCCAGCACCGACAGGATCAGCACCGCCAGCGGAAAGAAGGAGGTGATCAGCATCCATGTGAGTTTTTTCCACGGGACGTCCGGCACCTCTTCGGAGGTGGGCCGCGGTGCGACGCTGGGTTGCAGGATGGCGCGGCCGATCACATATGTCAGATAGAGCGTCACCAGCGTCAGGCCCGGCAGCAGCGCCGCCGCGTAAAGGCGCACGATCGAAACGCCCGAGGCCGCCGCATAGACGATCAGCATGATCGACGGCGGGATCAGGATGCCCAGGGTGCCGCCCGCGCAGATGATGCCGGAGGCAAAGCTGTGGTCATAACGCGCCTTGAGCATGGCCGGCAGCGCCAGCAGGCCCATCAGCGTGACCACGGCGCCCACGATGCCCGTCGCCGTCGCGAAAAGCGCACAGGTCACCAGCGCCGCGACACCCATCGAACCGGGGACGTTCTTGGACGCCACGTTCAGCGTGGTGAAGAGCCGGTCGACGATGTTCGCGCGTTCCACGATGTAGCCCATGAACAGGAACAGCGGCACGGCCGTCAGCACCTCGTTCGACATCACGGTATACGTCTGGTTGATAAACAGGTCGAATATTCGGTTGTTGTAGAACCCCTCCAGCCATTGGGTGGAAGAGGTCCAGATATCGGTGCCATCCGGCAGCCTGTCGAAGGCGCGCCACATGCGGCTGGCATCGAAATAGGCGAAATATCCAAATCCTATGCCCAGGGCCATCAGCGTGAACGCGATGGGGAATCCCAAAAACACAAGGATAATGAAAATGCCGAGCATCAGCAGGGCTACTTGGGGGTCTGTCACTGAGATGTCTCCGCTGCGGAAAGGGACGTGCGTGAGCTTTCCGTCATTTCATGTCCGGATGTTCGCTGCCGGGGTAGCGGGCGGCGGGATCTTCGGCCGCGCTCTGCTGCACCAGGATTTCTTCGGTTTCCTTGACGTCGTCGTCAGGCAGGCGCCAGTAGCCTTCGCGGATGCACATGATGCAGCGCAGGATCTGGGCGATGCCCTGGATGAACAGCAGGATGCCTGCCGCGACGATGACGCTCTTGAACTGGTAGATCGGGATGCCTGCGGGGCTGTTCACGCTGACTTCGCCGTAGCTCCAGCTGCGCGAGGCGTATTTCCAGCCGGAAAAGATCAACGCCGTCACGCCGGGAAAGAAGAAGAAGAGATAGAGCACGAGATCCACCGCCGCCTGCGCGCGCGGGTTCCAGAGCCGGTATAGGAAGTCGCCCCGCACATGGCCGCCGCGCGACAGCGTATAGGCTCCGCCCATCATGAACAGCGTGCCATACATGATGAAGGACACGTCCAGCGACCACGGCGTGGGGGAGTTCAGGACATAGCGCACGAAAACTTCGTAGCTGACGCCGAAGGTCATCAGGATGATGAGCCAGCCGAATGCCTTGCCGAAGGCCGCCGACAGGCTGTCGGCGAAATTGATGAATCCAAGCAAATCTGCTTCTCCATGAATAGAAGCTTCCCGGCAGCGTTATCGCCGCCGGGAAGGTTGTTGATTCAGTAGGTTGGGATCAGAGCTTGAGCTTGCCCGGGAAGTAGTGCTCGTAAGCCAGTGCATAGTCGGGCGAATTCATCAGCTCGTAGAAGGTGACGCGCTCGACCCAGGCGCGCTGGCTGTCGAGGACCTTCTTCATGAAGGGATCTTCTTCCAGCGTCGGGATCAGCGTGTCCCAGGCATTCAGCTCCGCATCCAGGATGTCCTTGGAGGTACGGTGCACCGTGACGCCCATCTCGTCCTGAAGCTTTTGCAGGTCGGCCGAATAGTTGTCCATCGCGGTCGCCGTGTTGGAGGTCGACGCGGCCTCGACGCCGTGGCGCAGGATGGCCTGAAGGTCGGGGTCCAGGTCTTCCATGAACGACTTGTTGAACAGGAATTCGAACGACTCGGACGCCTGGTGATAGGACGACAGGTAGTAGTTCTTGGCCACGTCCTGCGCGCCGAAGCGCATGTCGGAGGAGGGGTTGTTGAACTCGAACGCGTCGATCACGCCGCGCTCCATCGCCGGGACGATTTCGCCGCCGGGCAGCTGCGCCACGGACATGCCGAGCGATTGCATCAGGTCTGCGGCCAGACCGACGGTGCGGTACTTCAGGCCCTGAAGGTCGGCGGCGGTGTTGACCTCGTTCTTGAACCAGCCGAGCGGCTGAGCGGGCATCGGGAAGCCCAGCAGGCCTTCGACATCCATGCCCATGACCTGCTGCGTCAGCTCGTCATAGAATTCCTTGCCGCCACCCGCGTAGAACCAGGACAGCATGGTCGTGGCCGAGCCGCCGAACACTGGGCCGGTACCGAAGAGCGAGGCGGCCTTGTTCTTGCCGTACCAGTAGACGGGAACCGAATGCGCCGCGTCGATCAGGCCGTCGTTGACCGCGTCCAGAACCTGGAACGCCGCGACCACAGCGCCGGCCGGCAGCAGGTCGATTTTCAGACGGCCGCCGGACATGGCCTCGACACGGTCCACGTATTCCTTGGCGAAACCCATCCAGATGTCGGATGCGGGCCAGGAGGTTTGCATTTTGATGACCATCGGGCTTTGGGCCAATACCGCCGGTGCGGCCAGGCTTCCGCCTGCGGCAATGCCGCCGGCCATTGCGCCCGTCCGCAGGAACGAACGGCGCGACAGGTTGGATGTGCCCTTGGGCGCTATTTCATTTGTCATGGATATTTTCCTCCCACAATTTCCGCATCAGATCGTAGCTAACGCCGCGACAGGTTAAACATTGCGTGTCGCAACGCAAGCGGATTAGCCGGATTGGTCAGGAATTCAGACCAAGTTCGCGGAATTTTCGGCGGTTGCTTTACCTCATGGATGTAAGCTTCCGAAGTGTCGCTATTTTTGCGCGAGTGCTAGGCTTTGGATCAGGACGCATGTGCGGAATCTGACGTGCATAGACCTATGCCGACTGCGAACACGCGCAGCAATGGGGTAGCCTTGTCCATCTTAGCAAGGTTTTCAGAAGGGTTGGCAGATGGATTCGGGCGTCATGAACCGCAGTGTGCATTCCATCACCGCCCTGGTTCTGCCTGCCGCGCTTCCGGTTTTGCTGGCCGGCGTCGCGCTCTCGCTCGGGCAGGCCCATTTTCATCTGCTGATGGCCGGTTTTCTGATCACGCTCACGCTCGTCGGCGCCGGTGTGATCTTTCATCTGCGCGCGGGCCGGCTTTGACGGGCGGGCGCGATCGCTCAGATCATATCCCTTTGGACAGGCCCTGCCTGCGGAAGGGGAGCCCTCCTGCGCCCCTGCGCCCGAGCGCGCCACGACAAATCCATTAGAATTTATCTCATTCGTAACCTTTCGGGATGAAGCCATTCCCGCCGCGCATGATGGAGAAGTCGCATGTTTTCCACCTACGTCATTTTCGGGGTCGTCCTGGGGGCCGCCGCCGCGATCTGTCTGCTGTTTCTGGATTGTCAGCTCTGGACGGCGCTTCTGGCCTATGCCGTGATCGGCAACCTCGCCACGCTGGCGTTCACCGGCATGAGGTTTTCGACGCGCGACACCGAGGAGGCCGCCCGGCGCAGCCCTGATCCCCTGCGCGGCAATGGAAAGAGCGCACGTCTGGCCACCGACCGCTGATCGCGAACCGCCGCACAGCGATGTGGAATGCGCTGCTCCGAAGACGCGAGCCGACCCCGGCGGGGTCGGCTTTTCTTTTGGCGCATCGCAGACGGACCGCTGAACAATGCACCGGCAGCCGGGTGCGGATTGTTAGCTTAAATAACTGAAATTGATGTTAAAATTTTGCATATCGATTCTCCTGCGGCGCATGTCCATTGCCTGCGGGTCAAGGCTCTCCAAGGCATCCCGAGCGATCCATTCGGATAGTCATCCTCCCCAAGGGGAGGCCGATTAGCCTTCTGCTCGAGTGAAATTCATCCGGTTTGCGCGGAACTTGGCTGCACCTCCCGACAGGACGTCCTGCCTGACGGATCAGCCAAATCTTTAACCGGCGGAATGTCTTGCCGCCAACGGAGAGCAACATGAAATTTCACAAGCGAATCCTCGAAACCGGGGCTGCATTTCTGGTCCTGAATCTCGGTTGGGTGCCTCAAGCGATTGCCCAGGAGCTCAAGAGCACCTTCGATTACCGGATCGTGGAAACCGATGAGCAGGGACAGGAAACCCTGGTGGCGCGCGACAGCGTCCGGCCCGGCGAGACGATCTATTACACGCTGACGCACAAGAACACGGCCGATTTCGACATGGCGGGCCTCGTCATCGTCGCGCCGGTTCCCGCGGGCGTCGAGTTCCTGCCCCAGACCGAAGAAAGCTCAAGCGATGCGGTCTTCGAGGTGCAGGCCGAGCTGGAGCCGGAGCAACCCGGCCTGGAATGGTCGACCATGCCCGCCATGCGCCGCGTGGTCGATCCAGACGGCAGCGAACGGATGGAGCCCTTGCCCGCATCCGAGATCGCCGCCGTTCGCTGGCGTCTCAAGACCGCTCTGCTGAGCGGAGAAGAAGCGCTGAACGCGTATCGGGTCGTCGTCGAGTGACGGGCCGACCGTTCCTCCGGGGCGGGCAGAAAACCACCAAAAAACAGCAAAGTGAGACCATGAAGTGAAAAAGAATTCTCTTTTCCTGCGGACGAGCAGCGCCATCGCGCTTGTCTCCGTGATCGGGGCTGCCGCCTATGCGGCCGCGCCCGAAGCAGGGTCGGTCATCGGCAACCAGGCCGTGGCGACCTATCTCAACGATTCCGGCGATACGATCACTGTCACCTCGAACAAGGTGGAAACCGTCGTTCAGCAGATTGCGGGCGTCAGCATGACCTCCGACAACGCCGAGGCGCTGGCACCGGGCGGCAAGGCCTTTCTGCCGCACATCATCACCAACGACGGCAACGGCGCGGACAGCTTCCTGCTTTCGGTAGCCGAGCAGTCGGCGGGCGCGCTGGATCTGGCGTCGTTGGTCTTCTACCCGGACGCCGACATGGACGGCGTCGCGGATTCGACCACCCCGATCACGCAGTCGCCGACCCTGGGCGTGGGCGAGCAGTTCGGCTTCATCATCGAGGCGACGGCGCCTTCCACTGCCGGCGGAACCGAGGACCTGCTGGTGACTTCGACGAGCGTGCTGGACGGCACGATCCTCGCCACCAACACCGACACGCTCACCATCAGCAACGGCCCGATCGTCGAGCTCGTGAAATCCATGACGGTCGACCCCGCCAGTGGCGGCAACACCGCGCTGGTGGACGCGGGCGACGTCGTGACGATCACCCTCAGCTACTCCTCGACCGGCCTCGCCACGGCGAATGTCTATGCGGTCGAGGATATCCTCGACAGCCGCCTGACCTATGTTGCCGGGTCGGCGCGCTGGTCGGACGCCGCGGCACCTCTCGACGATGCTGCGGCAGGGGCGCCCGATGAGACCAACGGCTCCGGCGAGACCATCGACTACAGCTATGACGGAACCGAAACCGTCGGGTTCGAGATCAGTGAAGTGAAACCCGGCCGCCGCGGCAGCGTCACCTTCCAGGCCGTCATCAACGGCACTGCCGACTCCGGGGTCATCCCCAACCAGGCCACCCAGTCCATCAACGGCGCAGCCTATCCGCCCTCCAACACCGCGTCGGTGAATGTGGATTCGCAATACCTGGTGTCCATCGCCGATACGCAGATCAACACCGACGGCTCCGTCAACACGAGTGTCGTCTCCGCGACCGACGACGATGCGACCAGCAACGATACCGTTGCCGAGAGCAGCTCCGCCGCGCAGGGCGGCGTGGTCGAATTCGAATTCGTGATCTCGAACCGGTCCAACGAGACCGACAGCTACAGCCTTGAGGTGGCGAACACCGACTTCCCGGCCGGTACGACCTTCCGCATGGTCGGCGCGGACGGCTCCACCCCGATCGTCGGGTCGGTCGGCCCGCTCGCCGTCGGGGCGACAACCAAGGTCACGCTGCAGGCCACGCTGCCCACCGACGTTACCCCCACCGGGGCGGCCGACTTCAACGCGACCGTCAAGACCATCTCTGACGCAAGCGGTGCCAGCGACACGTCGATCGCGAATTTCATCGGGCCGATCCTGGCCTCGGCGGTCGATCTGGAAAACAACGTGTCGGGATTCGAAGGTGACGGCGCGGACCCCACCAACACCGGCGGCGTGCCCTGGATCACCAATACCACCGATCCGGGTCAGCCCACCGTCTTCGACATGAAGGTCGAAAACCTCGGGCCGACCGCGGACAGCTACAACCTGACGCTCGATCAGCCGCTGCCTGCGGGCTGGCTCGTCGAATTCCAGCTTGAGGACGGCACGATCGTCACCAACACCGGCACGATCCCGAAGTCCGATTTCAAGCTGATCAAGGTCGTCATCACCCCCGATCCGCTTGCCGCGCCGGGCGATACCTTGGTCGACATCAAGGTCACCTCCGCCGTCTCGGGGCAGAGCGATCGGATCGAGAACCAGGTCACCGTGAACGAGATCGTCGACGTTTCGCTGGTCGCAAGCCAGTCGACGCAGGCATCGCCGGGCGGTGTCGTGGAAATGGTGCACACGCTGACCAACGAAGGCAACATCGCGATCACCGAAGGGTCGATCAGTGAAAGCGGGTTGAGCAACTTCAGCGGCGCGATCTACTGGGATTCGAACGGGAACGGCACGGTCGATTCCGCGGAACAGATCATCGACAACTTTGATGATCTAACCGACGGCGTCGCGAGCGGTACCAACGGGCTTGCGCCGGGCGACAGTGTATCGCTGATCTACCGGGTGCAAACGCCCGGCAGCGCGACACCCGGCCTGTCGGAAGTGGGCACGATCACCGTCGATGGCTCTTTGAACGGGGTTGCGGCGAAGACCGACATCACGCCCGAAAACAACGCGGTCGAAGACCTGATCACCATCATCTCGGGCGATGTGACGCTGACCAAGTACCAATACGTCGACACGGCCTGCAACGGGACCGCCGGCACCTTCGCCAAGCAGCGACAGGATGTCGATCCGGGCCAATGTATCCGCTACCGCATTGTCGCCGACAACACCGGTACCAGCGATGCGGATACGGTGACGATCCGCGATGTCGCGCCCGCTTACACCGCGATCGAGACCTGCGGCGGCGCGTGCAACCCGTCGATCGTCCCTGCCGGAAACACGATCAACATCACCGGCAACGCGATCGAGGGCAACCACGGCACCCTGCTGCCGGGCGGTACCGCCGAACTCGAGTTCACGGTCAAGGTCGCGCAGTAAGCGCGCGGCCCGCGAAGACGGCGCATCCCTCTCTCCGGGGGTGCGCCCACCAAATAATCAAAGAGCGGTAAGTCAAATGGTGCGGTTTTCATCCTTACGGCGCGCAGGTGCATTCTGTCGGCTTGCCATCTTCTGCCTCCTGGCAGCGAGCTTTGCAGGAACCTCCGCCCATGCCGTGCCCGCGCCTGTGGGCGTCGAGATCGGCAGGGACGCGCAGGTCAGGTATTTTTCCGTGGGCCGCGGCATCATCGAGGCGCTGGTGTCCAACCCGGTCCAGGCGATCATCGCCGAATTCCCGGCATACCGGCTGAACGGCCGGACCGATCTGAGCCTGTCGCGCGGGGCGCTGGGCCAACATTACTTCGAGCTTGAGAACACCGGCAATGTCGCGCTGAATTTCCGCCCCGAAATCGATAGGAGCGGCGAGGCGAACATGCTGTCGTCGGGCGTTCTGCATGTCGATGCCAATGCGAATGGCCGGATCGATGCAACCGAAGTCCCGCTGCCCAGCGGCGCGATGATTACGGTGGCGCCCGGAACGACGCTGCAATTGATCTACAGTTTCGATGTCAGCGCGGCCGCGAACAACGGCGATGTCGCGCGAACCGTGTTGAACGCCAACGCAAGTTCCGTTCTGAGCGGCGCGCAGGCGAGCGGTCAGATCTCCACCCTGGGCGTGGTGACGGTGGGAACGGCTGCCGTCGCGCTCGAAAAAACGCTTGAGCAGCGCAAGGCGCCGCTGGTGGATTACCTGACCTACACGCTGAGGCTGCGCAACAATTCCAACGCCGCCGTTCAGCCTTACGACCGGATCGAGGGCGCGCCGCTGCTGGTGGATGGCGCCCCGCGCACCGGTTTGCTCGTGCGCGATGGCGTGCCCCTTCACACGCGGTTCACGCGTATGATCGACAGCGGCGGCATGACCGCGCTTTATCATCTGTCCGGCAGCCCGGATCACAGCTATGTCACGCGCGCGCCCCAGGATCGCGACAAGATCGATGCTGTCGCCTTCCTGCACGACGGCGCCTATCCGGTGGGCCGCTCCACCGATCTGCGCTTCACCGTCGAAGTCGATCACACGCGGGGAAATGTCTCGGTGCGTAACACGGCGTGGGCTTACCTGCCCAATGGCGCCAGCACGACGCGTATCGCGTCGAACCCGGTGATCTACGATCATCAGACGCCGCTTAGGCCGACGCTTGAGTTCGTCGATCCGCTTACCGGCGCGCCGTTGAGTGCGACCCCGCCCACCGGGGACATCGGCGTCACCGTCACGGCCGGAGCCTGTAACCTGTCGAGCGCGATCGACACGATCGACGTGATGGTGCAAAGCGCGCTGACCGGCGATGTCGAGGCCGTTCCCGCGCGCGAGACCGGACCCAACAGCGGCCGGTTCAGCATCGCGCCGTTGCCGGTCGCCCAGATGCGCACGGTCGTTTCCGGCGATGGCGTCCTGGGCGTCACGCAGGGCGACCGGATTGCGGCCGAGGTGCGCTGCGGCGGCCTGCAGGTGTCCGGGGCGCTCGCGGTGCAGCCGGGTGGCTTCGTGTTCAACAGCGTCACGGATGCCCCGATCGCCAACGTCGAAGTCGCCTTGCTCGATTCCACAGGGCGCGACGTTGCCGTGGCCACGACCGACAACACCGGCTTTTATCAATTGACGCCGGTGGCGGCCGGGCAATACCGGCTGAGCGTCCGCCGACTTTCCGGGTTCGATTTCCCGAGTTTGCGCCAGGTTTTTCTGGGCCGCTCGCGCGTCGTGGTCGGCGGCGCATCGCGGGGACAGGCGTTCTCTCACGCAGGCGGCGCGCTGCCGCAGATCGATCTGCCGGTGGACCCGTCCTACGGCGTTCCGCTGGCGCTTGCCAAAACGGCCGACAGATCCACCGTGCGCACCGGCCAATATGTGACCTACAAGATCAAGCTGCTCAACAACATGGCGCAGGCGCTCGACGGCGTCGCCGTGGTCGATACCTTTCCCGAGGGCGCGATTCTGGTGCCGGGGACCGTGCGATATGAAGGACGTTCCGTGGCGGACCCGACCGCCAATGGCGCCGATCACCGCTTTACGCTCCCCGATATGGCGCCGTTATCGCAGACGGTCTTGAAATATGTGCTGCGCTTCACCGGGCGCACGCGCGAGGGGGTCACCTACAACAGCGCGATCCTCGAGGGGCGCCAGATGGGCACGGGCAGGGCGATGCGCTCTGGCATCGCGCGGGCGGCGGTGCGGCTGGACAACAGCGGCGGCGTCTTCTCGCGCAAGGCGTCGATTATCGGGACGGTCTTCATGGATTGCAACGGCAACGGGATGCAGGACACCCTCGAGGAGCCCGGGGTTCCCGGCGTCAAGATCGTCACGCAGGAGGGGCTGCTGGTCGTCACGGATGAAGACGGGCGCTATTCGCTCGGCAATCTGCGTCCCGTGACGCATGTTCTGTCGCTCCAGCGGACCACATTGCCCCGCGGGGCGGCGCCGGTGATCCTGCGTGCCGCTGACATGTCGCTGTCCGGCACACGCCTCGTCCCGCTGAAAAGGGGTGAGCTGCGGTCGGAGAACTTCGCGCTCGAAGGCTGTGCCGTCGCGACGCTGGAGGAGGTCGATCATCGGGCGCGTCAGATCGCCGGTGGCTCCGCCCCTGGCGATCGGCTCGGGGAACTGGGTTTCGGAACCGCAGGCGACGCCGCGACCGCGCGCAGCGAGGCGGGCTTGCCGACAAGCAGCCAGATCGCCACGGGTGCGGCCGCGATCGGCGGCGCGCCCGGGGCCGAAGGCGAAACGGAGCAGGTCCGCAAGCCGCTGGAGGAGCTCATCAAGTCCTTGACTGCGACGCCGGAATTCCTTGGTCTGAAGGACGGCATGACGGTGAGGCGGCAGAGCCTGACGATACGCGTCAAGGGCCCTGCGGATCTGACGCTCAAGCTCTCGGTGAACGGTCGGGCATTGGGCCGCGACCGGGTGGGGGAGCTTTCCACCTGGCAAAAGGGCAATGTGCAGGCTGCGGAATTCGTGGCCGTCAACCTGATGCCGGGTGAAAATCGCCTGAGCCTGACCGGGGCGGACGGCTTCGGGATCGAGCGGATGCGCAAGGACATCACCGTCATCGCGCCGGGCCGTCCGCAGCGCATCCAGATCGCCGCCCCGGCGGAAGCGACGGCAGAATCCGCCACGCCGGTCCCGCTCGTCGTGAGGATTGTCGATCGCGCGGGGCGTCCGGTGCAGGCCTCGGGAATCGTCACGCTCAGCGCACGGTTGGGAAAATGGGACGTCAAGGATATCCGTCCCGATACACCGGGCTTGCAGGCTTACATCGACAATGGCGAAGCCGTCTTCGATCTGATGCCGCCCCAGACCACGGGGACCGAACTGATCACCGTGCAGTCGGGGTTCGGCACGGCCGAGGCCGAGATCCAGTTCGTGCCGGACCTGAACGAGCGTATCCTCGTCGGCGTCGTCGAAGGGGCGGTGCGGCTGGACGACGGCGAGCTTTCACTGGAAGGCGGCGATTTGTCGGCCTTTGAGGAGACCACGGCCGGGGTGCGCGGTGAGCTTTACCTCAAGGGGCGCATCCGCGGCGATGCTTTGCTCACGCTGCGCTACAGTTCCGATCGCGATACCGAGGATCGGCTTTTCCGGGATGTGCGCTCCGACGATTATTACCCGGTCTACGGCGATCGCTCCGAGCGCGGGTTCGACGCGCAGTCCAGCACCGACCTCTATGTCAAGATCGAGCGTGGCAAATCCTACGTCCTTTACGGTGACATCGCGATCGAACCCGAAGCCGAGGCGTTGCGTCTGGGCGGGCTGCGGACCGTCAGCACCGGTGTCAAGGCGCAGTGGCGCGCGGACCGAGTGGCGGTTACCGTTTTTGCCGCGCGCACCGCACAGCAGGACCGGGAGGTCGAATTCGCCGGGCGCGGTATATCCGGGCCTTATCCGATCGACCTGTCCGCGTTTCGCGAGGGAAGCGACAGGGTCGAAATCCTGGTGCGAGACCGCGATACCGGCAAGATCCTGTCGTCCACCCAGATGCGGCGATTGAACGATTACGTGCTGGACTACTTTGCGAACACCCTGATCTTCAACGCGCCCGTCCGGCAGGCGGACCGCGATGGAAATCCGGTCTCGATCCGGGTGCGATTTCAGCAAACGGCCGCCAATGCCGAACGCTATTGGCTCTATGGCGGCGAAGCGCGCTATGAGGTCAATGACCGTACATCGGTGGGGGCGCGCGTCGTCCGGTCGGACGGTGCGGCGTTGTCGGATCAACGCTACCAGATCCATTCGGCCTATATCGCCTCCGACCTTACCGACAAAACCTCCATTGAGGCGGAAGTCGCCGGTGCGTTCAACGGCGCGGGCGAAAGCGGCCGGTCGGCGCGCGTCAAGCTGCGTCATCAGGGCGAACGGGCGCGGCTGGAACTGGAAGCGGTGCATACAGACCGCGGTTTCGCGCCACCCGGCTCGGCCTATCGGCCCGGACTGGACCTGCTGTCGCTGGAATATGACTACCGGCGCGAAAACGAGGAAACAGTCGGCTTGTCGGCCTCCTATGTCGCGGACAAACCCGCAGGGACCAAGGAACTGACCGGAGAGATCGAGTATACCCGCCCCGTCAGTGAGGAGCTCAAATCGACGGTGGGTCTGCGGCTGCGCCAGGATCTGGGCGATCGCGGGCGGGGTACGGATGTCGCGATGACCTTCGGCGCCATCCTGTCGCCCAGGTCATGGCCGGGGCTGACGATCAGGACCCGGATCGATCAGCCCATCATGGGCGTGGGGCAGGGGGTCTTGCGCTTCGACGGGGAATATGAGGTGCGCGAAGGGCTGACCTATTTTGCCGACATAGAGCTGGAGCTGGGCGAGGACGGGCGCGTCTCCGACGCCACGCGCTCTCGCCTGGGCGTCGATTATAGGCTTGCCGATTGGGTGGAATCGCGTACCGAATTCAAGGGCGATCACGCGGGCGAAGACCGCTCTGCGGTGTCTCAGCGGTTCGCGGGTCAGGCGCAGCTCCGTCCCGGGGTCACGCTGCGCTACGCGGCCGAGCACACGGAGCCGGTGGTGGGCGACGCCTCCCGGCTGACCGCCTTGGCGCTGGGCGCGGGCTGGGAATCGGAAGGAGGCGATTGGATCGCGGATGCCGACGCGGAACACACCTGGGAAGAGCAGGGCAACACCTTCTACGTGAACCTCGGGCTGGCAGGCCAATTGAACGACGATCTGACGCTTCTGGCGCGCTCGCGCCTGGCGCTCGACGCACGTGGCGACGAGGCGGAGCGCCTGCGCCACCGGCTGCGTTTCGGTCTGGCCTACCGGCCGCTTCGGGACCCTCGGCTGAACGTTCTGGCCTGGTATGAGCACAACCTAGAGCAGGCGGATCAGCGTTCGGAGGATCATATCTGGTCGCTGGCCGCGACCTGGGATGTGACCCCCTCGCTGCAACTGCGTGGCAAATATGCGGGGCAGATCTCGACCTATTCCGAGCGGTCTTCCGGCAAGGCGGGCGGGTTCAAGGGCCGCAGCACGACGCAGCTGGTGCAGGGCGGGGCCACCTTCGATCTGTTGCCGAAACGGTTGCAGCTGGCGCTGAACGTCATGCGCATGTGGGATGACACCGGCGCCGCGACCAATGCGCTGGGCGCGGAGGCGGGATTTGTTCTTGGCAAGGGCACCATGATTTCGCTCGGTTACAATCACGCGCAGGACGGCTTTGCGATCACGCCGACGCTTTACAAGGACGGGTTCTATGTGCGGTTGCGGATGCTGCTCGACGGCTCTCTCTGGGATCGACTGGACGGGTTTCTGGAATGATCGTCGGCACCGCCTGCGCGCCGCAGGGCCGTGTGATGCCGGGGATCGGCGCGGCGGGCGTGTCAGGCCTCCGCCGTCTGAAAGGCGCCGTAGGTGCCGTTCATGAACAACAGGGGCCGCCCCCGCCCGCGTGTCGCGCGCGTGACCTCGCCCACGATGATGATGTGATCGCCCGCGTCATGACAGGCGACCTGGGCGCATTCGAAGCGAGCCAGGCAGCCCTCGAGCAGCGGCACGCCTTCGTGGCTGGTTGTCCAGTCACAGCCCTCAAAGGCCGAGGCGCTGCGCGCGAAACTGTGCGCAAGGTGGCGTTGGCGGTCGGAAAGCACGTGGATCGCATAGTGTTGCGCCGTCTCGAAATGCCCGTAACGGGCCGAGGCCTTGGCGGGCGACCACAGCACCAGCGGCGGGTCCAGCGAGACGGAGGCAAAGCTGTTGGCCGTGATCGCGACGGGGCCGAGGTCCGTCGCGGCGGTCACCACGGTCACGCCGGTGGCGAACTGCCCCAGCGCATCGCGGAACGCGCGTTTGGTTTCTGGTCCCGGCCGAAAACTCGTCATCGAAAGCTCATCCACCCCTTGATTCAGCATACCGGCCCAAACTGCCTCATGCCGAGGGTCCCGGCCACCGTGAATTCACCCGAACGTCGTCGCGGCGGGGGGCGACGCCCTATCGAACGATGTCCCGTCGAACGGTGCCGCGTTCACTGCGCGGCCACGTCGATCGTCTGGCGCAACCGGGCGGTGGCGCGGTCGAAGATCAGGATGCGCTGGTCGGCGGTCACCACGCCATACCAGTCCGGCCCCACCGTGATCGCCGTGGCGATCTTGCCGTCGGGCAGCACGATCCGCTCGGGCAGGGCCAGCGGCTGCGGGTCTTGGGTGAAGCGCATGACAAACAGGACGATGATGGTTACAAGCCCGACAATCATCGTGCCGGTCAGAATCGTGACCAGCCTTTTCAGGAATTTCAGGCTGTCCGGCCATTGCGTGCCCGGGTCGTCATCCGATTGTGGAGCCTTCTGCATGGCCGCTTCTCCGGTTCATCTTGTCACGGTCACGATTGCCGCGGACCCGCCGCCGCGCCTTGATAAGGCGCTTTCGCGCGATGTGCCAGAGCGGGAGGCGCTGAGCCGCTCGCGGCTCGTGCGGCTGATCGCCGAGGGCGCTGTGACGCGCGCGGGCGTGGTGCTGGCCGATCCCAAGGCGCGCGTGGCCGAGGGCGATGTCATCGCGATCGCGGTGCCCGCCGCCGCGGAAACCGAAATCCTGCCCGAGGATATCGCGCTTGCGGTACTTTACGAGGACGACGATCTGATCGTGGTGGACAAGCCCGCGGGCATGGTCGTTCATCCCGCGCCCGGCACGCCCTCGGGGACGTTGGTCAACGCGCTGCTTCACCATTTCGGCGGCAATCTGTCGGGGGTGGGCGGGCGCAAGCGGCCGGGCATCGTGCACCGGATCGACAAGGACACCAGCGGTCTGCTGGTGGTGGCCAAAAGCGATGCCGCACATCACGGGCTGGCCGCGCAATTCGAGGCGCACAGCGCGCGCAGGCGCTATTTCGCTGTCTGTCACGGCGTGCCCGACGCGGGGGATCCGCGCCTGCGCGGCACCCGCGGCGTGGGGCTGGAGGCGGGCGACGTGCTGACGGTCACCACCCAGCTGGCCCGCCACCGCACGGACCGACAGCGCCAGGCGGTCCTGTTTCAGGGCGGCCGCCACGCCGTTACCCGGCTGCGCATGCGTGAAACCTTCGGCACGCCCCCCGCGGCAGCGGCGGTTGAATGTCGGCTTGAAACCGGACGGACGCATCAGATCCGCGTGCACATGGCACATATCGGCCATGCGTTGATCGGGGATCAGACCTACGGCGGGCGGCGAAAGCTTTCGCAGCGGGCCGTGGGCGAATTCGCACATAGTGCTGTGCGCGAATTCCCGCGGCAGGCGCTGCATGCGCAGACGCTGGGGTTTGTTCATCCGGTGACCGGTCAAGATCTTGATTTCGTTTCGCCCATTCCAGCAGACATGGAGGGGTTGCTGTCCGCGCTGCGGGGCGAAACAATCCGCAAGAATACGTGAGGCTTGTGTCATGGCGTGGCCCCCGCGCGTTGGCCCCGGTAAGATCATATGTGAAAAGCTTCCGCGGTTGCCGAGAGGAACCGCAAGATTAGCCAGATGTTAAGTTCAGGCAGGTAGCTGACTGAGCCACGAAGGGATAGAACATGAGCTACGCAAATCTTCCCGCCCCGTCGCCGGAGCAAGGGCTGAACCGCTATCTTCAGGAAATCCGCAAGTTTCCCATGCTGGAACCTGAGGAGGAATATATGCTGGCCAAGCGCTGGGTCGAGGATCAGGATACCGAAGCCGCGCACAAGATGGTGACCAGCCACCTGCGCTTGGCCGCGAAAATCGCGATGGGCTATCGTGGCTACGGCCTGCCGCAGTCCGAGGTGATTTCCGAGGCCAACGTCGGTCTGATGCAGGCGGTCAAGAAATTCGATCCAGAGAAGGGTTTTCGCCTCGCGACCTATGCGATGTGGTGGATCCGCGCCTCGATTCAGGAA
>NZ_JBRBUA010000073.1:0-35589 GCF_052826345.1 Brevirhabdus sp.
TAAGAGGCTGTCATTTTGACGTTCGGCTTGGCCGCAAACCGTTTCTCGGCGTAGGGATCGAAACCGTTGAAGTCGGTCTTCGGCGGGGCCTTTGGCATCTCCGTCGCGGTCACCTGTGCCGATCTGGACTTCACCCGATAAACCGGGACGGGGAGGCCTGCGCACCAGGCGTTGACTTGTGCCGCCCGCCACAACTTGGGTTTCTTTCGGATCGGCACGGGATCGGGGAAGCCCGCATCAGGTTTCGCGTGATCCCGACGTCGCGCGGAGCGTTCAGACTCTCCGAGCAATTCTGCCAGATCGGTTGTTGTCAGATGGGGATGCTTGAGTTCGTCCCACCTTTTCTTGGGCGGCGGCGCAAGCCATTCCGCTTGCCAGATTGCGAACCAAGGGAATTTTCCCCGCACCCGACGGAGGCCGAGCGCCCGGGCGAGTTCGCGGGCGGCACGTTTCGACGGCATCCGCCAGCAGGCAGCAAGCTCTGCAAGGGTGGCGTAGCCAGGATCTTGATCGTATTTATTCACGTTGCAACCTCCTCTTGGCGAGGAGCTGGGATCCATGATTGCGCGGCGGAAACGCGCAGTCGTGCCATCTGGAATCGTGACCCCAGGTCTTTTTGGGCGAACAGCCTCGCCTGCCCAAGCCGCGAACCCGCGTGAGGGAATTGTCCAAATCTTTCCTCCGAACGGTGCCGTTCAGTGCCTTTTAGTGCCATTTCAAGGGTTTGAAGGGGTCGCAGGCGTATTCCGCAATCTACGGAATTTCGCCTTGTATCTCCTTGGCTTGCGCGGCTATACCCATCCGCGGAGACGTGGCCGAGTGGTCGAAGGCGCTCCCCTGCTAAGGGAGTAGGCGGGAAACCGTCTCGAGGGTTCGAATCCCTTCGTCTCCGCCATTAACATATTTTTCCTTTTCTCTTTAGTGAGTTGCGTGGGTTGTTCATCTGCTGGTCTATTGTAGCCGTGTGAGTGCGTGGGTGGCCAGAGCTGGGCGACTTACGTCCTGAGTGTAGCACATCACTTCCACAAGGATCTGATGACCCGTGACGGCCATGATCTCATGAGGAGTTGCGCCTGCTTCTGCCAGCGCAGGCCACCATCACAGACCCCACACGAGCCTCGACGGGCTCACCCCGAGATATAGCTGAAAGTTGGTGATGGCCCCTGAGGGGCGGCATATCATGGCGGTGTTCACGCGCCGTCAAATCTCTGGAGATAATGGGATATGCCGCCCCTCAGGGGCCATCACCAACTTTCAGCTATATCTCAATCTGGTCGGCATCGACTTGCAGCGTTCGGTGAGGAAAACGCAGTCATCGGTTTGGAAGACGGGGCAATATCAACTACAAATATAATTAACAGGTTAGTGGTAGAGAAGATTCGATCCCAGTCCCATCCCCACCGCCACCCGGTCCTTGTGCCGCCTGTCGCACGCCCGAGGGCGTCCAACGCTCCCTCATCTCGAGGGTCGGCTGGGGTTCACCCGCATGCGCTCGTTCAGACCAAGCGAAGCCGCGGTGGCTGATGCGTGACAGCTTGCCCGTCGGCTGAGAGCACCAGTCCCGCCTGTCCGGGCGCGCGATCTGTTCACCGCAAACGCCACCCCTGTGCATTTCTCCGTCAGCACATCGCCGTCTCATCAGCTCCTCGCCGTCCGACGCGTGACCGCGTGACACCTGGCGCAGCTTCGGGCATGTCCCGGGCCGGGGTGTCGCCCCGACCCGGGCTTCGATCATGGAGCGCTCAGAAGCGGATCATGACCTTGACGCTGCCGCCGTGACTGTTGCGGCCGTTGCCGAATTCGCCGTCGTAGCCGAACTTGATGTTCACCGTCTCGCTGTGGGACACGAGCGCGCCGATGCTGACCGTGCCGTAGGGGTCGTTGTTGTTCTCCTTCAGGGTGAGCTTGGCCGACGGGTTGGGACCCTTGCCCAGCGATACGGTGGTCCGGCGATCGGTCAGCGGGACATAGAGGCCGGTCTCCGCGAACAGCCGAACGCGGGTGTCGCCGAAGGTCTTGTTGTGGCTGACGCCGAGCGACGGTTCGAGATAGGCGAGGAAGTCGGTCTGATCGTCGACGGTCAGATTCAGCGTCCCGGCACCGCTTTCGGTGTAGCCCGACCTGTGCACCAGCCCGATCCCGAGGGTCGAGGCCGCGGAGATTTCCACCGGACCGAGGTCGAAGCCATACCCCAGCTTGCCCTGGAGCACCGCCGCGCCGTAGCGCTGATCGGACTTGGCGACAAGCCCGCCGACGGGGCGTTCGGCATCCATCATGCCGTAGCTGAGCGTGCCGCCGAGCGATCCGAACCACGGGCCGGCATCGTATTTGCCGATGGCGCCGAGGCCGAACTCATAGCCCTCGCCCTTGCCCGCGCCGCTGAACGTGACCCGAGAGATCTGACCGGACATGCCGAAATACAGATCCTCGCCCACGTTGCGCTGAAAGCCCGCTGCCCCGCCGAAGCGCTTGTAGGTGAGCCCGCCGGAAAAAGCGGTGCGATCCACCAAGACACGCTGCCAGTCGCATTCCTGCTGGGTATAGGACTTCGCCTCGACGGCCAGCACGCCGCAGCTATGCAAAGTCTTGAGCTGTTTGCTGGAATTCGATGCCGCGAAAGCCGCGGTCGAATAGTCCTTGGTGATGTCGATTACCGACGTGCGTGCGACCAGTTCCTCCCGGGTGCGTGAATTGGCCGCCGATACCAGCGTGTCGTTCAGCGCGCCGGTGGGGGCCGCGGCCGCGTTCATCTGCTTGTTCATGAACGCGGCGATCTTGCCGTTGTCACCGCTCAGCCCTGCCTTGCCGAAATCGACGGACGCGCTGGCCAGGGTGACCGAATAGGTCAGCGCATTGGCATCCTTTCGCGCCCCGTAGGTGTAGGACGACGCGATCGAGCCGAAGGAAAGCGCCTTTCGGGCCGCCTCGACAGAGCTTGCCGTCAGGCCGCTGACCAGATCGACATTCGCGACAGTGCCGCGCGGCAGCGCCGTCAGCGACGGTTCCAGCCTGCCGTTTTGCCTGATGTCCACACTGGCGGCCGCGATCCTGTCGCCTTTCCCGGTGTTCGGATCAATGCGCAGCAGGTGATCGCCGTTGACCTCATAGTCAACCTGGCCCGAGACCCCGCCGGTGATCTTGCCTTCGTTGATCAGCCTCGAATTGCCGACCGTGTCGAATTTCAGATCCCCCGTCACCTCACCGCCGATGACCTGCATGTCGACCACGCCGGATGCGTCAAGGGCACGGTTCGCTCCTGCATCCACAGTGCCGTAGACCCCGAAGGAGGGCGCCCGCGTTCCGCGGAACGGGCCAAGCGACGTCGCATTTGTAGCGATGCGAACCGCGCTTCCCTGTCCGCCGGACGACAGGATTGACGCGCCGCTTGCGACGATGACGCTCGCCTTTCCGTGCTTGAGCGGGTTGTCCTGGTTCACCGCGCCGCCCTGGGTCACGCCATCCTCCAGCACGACGGCGTAGCTGTCCGCGCCCTCGTTGATGACCTTGCCCCCGCGTTTGATATCGACGCGCGCGCGCACCGGCTTGCCATCTGCGTCGAAGGCCGCCGTGTCCGCATTGACCAATATCCCGTGAGAGCCCTTGCCCGACGTCTTGACGGTGCTTTCGACGTTGACGTCGACGTTCCCGCTCTTGGCGAGGGCGCGGCCCTGGTTGTAGACGGTCTTGGCCCCGTCCGGCGTGATCTGTAGCAGGGCGTTGGTCAGGCTTTGCGCAAGAACACCGACCGAGTTGTCTCCCATGGTTTGGATCGGCGAGCCTTGCACGTTCACTATGACGTCACCGCCGCCGTTTTTGCGGTCGAGCTGTTGGCCGTCGACGACCGTGGCGTCGCGCAGGGTCCGCCCCGTAATGATCCTGGAGTTGTCGATGTTGTTGATCGTGACGGCACCGCCACCGCCGCCGATGGATTGCGCCACGATCCCGTGGGACCCGCGTCCCCTCGTGATGATTCCCGTGTCTTTCGACACATTCGTTGTCGTGACAGTAACAGCGCCGCCGTCGCCACTGCCCGCGGTCAGGTCGATGTCGAGGAATGACCGGATTTTGCTTTGCTTTTCGCCCACCAGCAGTCCTGTAAGATTGCCGGTCCCCATCAGGCCGCCGCCGCCGCCGATGGACTGTGCCAAGATGCCGACAGAGATGTCGCCGCGCGTCAGCACATAGTTCGCCTTGACCTCGACCTTGCCGCCGTCTCCGGCTGCGCCTCCCCATCCGCCGATGTGCAGTTTGGGCTTGAAGTCGATTTTGCCCTCCTCGCTGATTTCGGCGATCTGTGGCTTATCCTCCGAGGTATTGCCGCCTGCGCCCCCACCGCCGCCGATGGATTGCGCGACGATGCCATGCGCCGCGGTAGGCTCGGAAACGCCCAGCCGGAAGACGGTCGACTTCGTCGCAGAGTCATAGACCGGAAGGAACTTGGCACCGCTGATGACCTGGAAGGTGGAGTCCACCGTGACCTCGCCGCCATCACCGCCCGCACCGCCGAAACCGCCGAGGCTGAAGCTCATGTCGGCGTCTGCCTCGCTCACGCCGCCCGCGCCGCCGCCGCCGCCGATGGATTGCGCCAGAACGGCGTAGGAACCGTTGCCGTAGGCGGCGACGCTGCCGCGCATCTGGCCGAGGTCCAATTTCCTGTCGCTATTCAGCCGCACGGTGACCTTGCCGCCCTTGTTGGCCCGGCCCCCAAAACCGCCTACGGTCAGACCCGCGCCCGCGCCCGCCTCGGGGATGGCGGGGTTTTCCACGTCGTCATTGTCGAGATCGACGATATCGGCGTTGCTCACGGCGCCGGCCGCGCCGCCGACACCGCCGCCGCCGCCGATGGATTGCGCCAGGATCGCGTGCGATCCCGCGCCCTGTGTCAGCGAGCTTGCCGAGCGTTCGAGCGTTACGGTGACCTCACCGCCCACGTTGTCCTTGTTCAGCCGTGCGGAGCCCGAGGAAAGATCCCCCGACCCGCCTCTGCCGCCGATTGCGATGGCCATTCCGTCCGCATTGGGGCCGTTGAGCGTCTTGGAGGATGCTTCTCCGCCCGCGCCGCCGCCGCCGCCGATCGACTGGACGAGGATGGCGTGCGACTGATCCCCTTCGGTCTTGGTCAGACCGTTGGTCTGCACGGTCGCCAGACCGCCCGTGTTGCCGGATCCGCCGGTGCCGCCGACGCTGACCGAAAGCGAACAGCTCGTGGGTTTGGTCTTGCCCTCATCCTCCTTCGTGCAGGGAATCCTGGGCTTTTCAACGAATGAGTTGTCCTTGGTGTCCTTGTCGGCGCCGGTGTCCTTGCCCGGCGCCGCTCCGGTCGCGGGCGGTGCGGAGGGCGCATCCTTGCCGCCCGGCTTGGTCAACGTCCCCGAAAAGGTGAACGACGTGGCGTTACCGCCCGCACCGCCGCCGCCGACGGACTGCACCGTGAGCGCATGTGCGGCGTCGCCCTCGGTCGTGATATAGGCCAGCCTGTCGCCGATGAATTCGGCCCGACCGCCCTTGGCGCCGACACCGCCGTTGCCTCCGACCGCGACGGAGGATGAAAACGCAAGCCCGTCGGACGTAACGCCGCTGGCTGCGCCTTTCGCCGCGCCAATCCCCAGCGACACGGCGTAGGAATTGGCATTGCCGCCCGCGCCGCCGCCGCCGCCCAGCGACTGGACCACGACCGAATGCGACCCCGCACCCTTGGTCTGAACTTTGGTATTGATTTTGGTGTAGGCCAGCCCGCCGGACCCGCCGCGCCCGCCTTTGCCGCCCACGGAGGTCGCGGCCGAAAGGGCGACGCCACCCGCGTTGGCCGCCGGAAAGCCGACGGACAAGGTGCCCGACAACGCGTTTCCGCCAATACCGCCGCCGCCGCCGACCGATTGTGTCACCACCCCCATAGAAGCGGCGCCTTCGGATATGATGAGGTAGTCGGACCCGATCGTCGTGCGCGCTTCCGATCCCTTTCCGCCGCCGGAACCGGACCCGCCGATGCTGGTTCCGATGGTGGCCGCGCCCCTGCCGACGGCCCCGCTGAAGCTGTAGGCATTGCCGCCCGCACCGCCGCCGCCGCCGATGGATTGCGTCACGATGACGTTGGCGCCATCGCCGCGGGTCACGTAGCTGCCGACTGGTCGCGTCTTGCTGACCTGGAAATCAGTGATCGTCGTGGTGGCCTTGCCCGCATCGGCGCCCGTACCGCCGGACCCGCCGACGCCGAAGGAGATCGACGCCCCGACGCTGTCGCCCTGTGCGTCGGCCGGAAGACCGATGGCCAGCGCGCCGGTCGTCGCGGAGCCGCCAAGGCCGCCGCCGCCGCCCACCGACTGCACCACCACGGTATGCGCCAGTTTTCCCGCCGTGTTCATGCTGCTTTGCGACGCCGTGAACGAGGCGTCGCCGGCGGCATTGCCGTCACCGCCTTTTCCCCCGACCGCGACACCTGCGGCCAGCGCGACCGGCGCCACGTTCGAGGCAAAGGATACCGAATGCCCACCGGCGCCGCCGCCGCCGCCAAGCGACTGCGCCACCACGCCGCGCGCACCGTCGCCAAAGGTCCGAACGAAGGCATTGGTCGCCGTGTAGCCGACGTTCTTCCCCTTGCTGCCCTTGCCGCCGTTGCCGCCCATCGACAAGCTGATCGCAGGGGAGATCTCGACCGAGCCGGACAGCGAGGCCGCATGGCCGCCCGTGCCGCCGCCGCCGCCGACCGACTGGACCAGGACGCCGTCGGCGTGGTTGCCCTTCGTGATGACCCTGCCGCCTTGCGTCACCTCGGCCAAACCGCCCAGATTGCCCTCACCGCCCTTGCCGCCGAACGACAGGCTGACGGCCGCACCTTCCGCCGCGGCGAGCGTGCCGACCAGCGTCGACCCGCCCGTACCGCCGCCGCCGCCGACAGACTGCGCCAGAATCCCGTTGGCATTGTCGCCGGTGGTCTCGATGGTTGCGCCATGTTCCAGTGTGGCTTTGGCGAAGCCGCCCGTGCCGCCCTTGCCGCCGTCACCGCCGAGCGCGCCGGCCAGACTGGCGGCGGTAGCGCCGAAAGAAAGCGCGCCGGTGGCTGCAAACCCACCGTTGCCGCCGCCCCCGCCGAGCGATTGCGCCACCAGACCGCGCGATGAGGCGCCGCTGGTTGTCAGATCGCCGCTGCTGATCGCGGTGGCCTGGGCGCCGTTGCCGCCCTTCGCCCCCGCGCCGCCGACCGCGAAGCCGACCGCGACCGCAGGCCCTTGCCCCACCGCCGCGCTGATCGAGACGGCGCCGCCGCCATTGCCGCCGCCGCCGCCGATCGACTGCGCGAGGATGGCGTCGGACCTGTCGGTGTTGGTCTTGATCGTGCCGGCGTTGTCAACGAATACCGTGCTGCCGCCGCCGCCGCCCTTCCCCTTGCCACCTATGGCCGTGGACACCGCGATGCTGGGTCCTTCGGGATTGACCGCACCGGAAAAGGCAATCGCAAGTCCGCCGTTGCCGCCGCCCCCGCCAATGGATTGCGCGAGGATGCCGTAATTGTTCATCCCCCCTTCGGGTAGCGTTTTGTCGGCAGCGGGCTTCGGGATCGTTCCGGTAATCTCTATCTCCGACGAGGCGGAGGTCGTGACCTTGACGGGCGCCCCGGTGCCACCTTTTTCCCCAGACCCGCCGACGGCCACGGCATAGGAAACTGCCGGGCCAATCGCCGCCGAAAGGGCAAAGCCTCCGGTGCCGCCCCCCCCGCCGATGGATTGCGCCTTGATGCCGACAGCGACCGGGCCCTTGGCCTTGATGGTGCCAGAGTTCGTTACCGTCACCGTGTCGCTGTTTCCGCCGCCCCCGCCGCTGCCACCGACGGATGCAGCGAAACCGATACCCACAACCGCCGCGCCGCCGCCGATGCCGCCGCCCCCGCCGATCGACTGCGCGACGATGCCCGCAGCAAGTTCGCCGTCGGTGTCGATGCTGCCGGTCTGGTCAACAATAACCTTGCCGCCGTCTCCCCCCAGGCCGCCCTTGGCTCCGCCACCGACGAGAATTGCGATGCGTTCACCGCCGCGGCCGCCGCCGCCGCCGACGGACAATGCGCTCAGGCCGATACCGGCGCCGTCCTCCAGCTTGCCGGAGTTGGTAATGGTAACCGGGCCGGCCTTGGTGCCCAGCGCGCCCGGCGTATTGGACCCGATGAAGGCGCGGCCGCCCTCGCCCCCCTCGCCGGAGACACTCATCGCTCGAACGCCGTAATCACTGAAGGAGGCGAGCGTTCCTTCGTTCGTGACGGTCACGTTGCCGCTCTTGCCGCCGCGTCCCGCATCGCCGGCGGCACCGGCGACACCGCTCGACCCGCCGCCGGATCCGCGGCCGCCGTTGGACCGCGCCAACACAGAAATATCGGCACCGGTTATGCGCGCGCCTTCATTGACAGTAACCGTAACATTTTTACCGTCACCGCCTTTGCCCCCTTCACCAGCGACGCCGCCGGCCAATATGTCGGCCCCGAGACCGGCCGAGCCACCGATGCTCAGCGCCTCTACACCGACCACCCCGTTGACGATCTCTCCGTTAACGGTCGCCTCCGCGGCGCTGGCATCGCCCCCGTCGCCGCCGGACCCGCTGACACCGGCCACGACAATGCCGCCATCGCCACCGTTGCCGCCATGACTTTCGACACGGACACCGATATCGAAGTCCTTTACATAACCCGTGGACCCCAGGGTGGCCGTTGCCGTGCCGCCGCGCCCCCCTTTACCGCCATCATCGCCCACCGCGACTGACACCGCTGCGTCGCCGCCGCGCCCCCCTTGCGATGTAGCACCGACGCCGAAAACCTGCTGGCTGCCCCCCTCGACGGCGACCCCGCTTCGCTCGACCCTGCCGTAGGCGTCGACGGTGACGCTACTGGCGGCGCCACCGTTTCCGCCATCGTTCGGTCCCGTGCTGTATTGGGGAGAATCTCCGCCGATGCTGGCCGCGAGTACGCCGCGCATTTTCGAGAAGACGTCCGATGACTGCAACGTAGTGAGCTTGACGGACCCGCCCTTCCCCCCGCTTCCGCCGCCGCCGGTCTGGCCGCCGACGGATTTGACCTCGACGCCCGTATCGTCGACCGGCGTCAGGTCCGACGATCCGCCGCGAATCTTGGACCCTGTGGTCACGGTAACGCTGTCCGCGGCGCCACCGTCACCGCCTCTTCCGCGGGTAATGGTCAGAAAGACATCCGTAGGCGCCCCGGTCCCGCCTTCGCTGGCAACAACCAGCCCTTTCTGGGCCGCGGCGATTCGCGTGCTGTTGTCGGTTACGAGCACTGTATCGGCCTTGCCGCCGGCCCCGCCCCTCGCGGCCTTGCCGACGCTGCCCCGGCCACCGATACTCTTGACAGTGATGCCGCTCTCAAGGGGTTCGACCCCGCCCACGACCACGGAAGAGGTAAAATTCGCTGTGATCTGGCCGCCGTCGCCGCCCTTTCCGCCCACATTGTCACGGAAAGCGCCGCGTTTCGCGTCTTTCGCATCGCCGCCCTTGCTGCGATACACGATCGTATCGGTTTTGCCCGTGACGGTTCTGTAAAGTCCACCGGCGTCCTTGCCGTCCACGCCCGGCGCGCCCTTCGCAACCTCCGAAATCACGTCGACCGCGTCGTTGACCGCGGATTTGACGCCGGTGACGGCAACGTCGAGCGCGTCGGAAATCTTCTCGAAAAAGCTCGGCCACGCCATCGCCGGGTTCGCCGTGCCCAGCGTGGTCGTCGCCAGCAACACCGTGAACGCAGCCGACCGCCGGAAATTCATCTCGGACCCTTTGCGTTCCCCTCCGGATCCGACTTCAGAGTTCTTGTGGCGAAGGGTGGTCCGATCGAAACGGGTCGGCGTCATTCGGGTAATCTCCTGAGACAAAGGACTAAAGTTCCCGCAAATAAACTTTCCTCAGAGATCTTAGAACACTTCTATTTTGAAAGCTTAGCAAACAAATGCCACAATGTTGCCACAAAGCAACGTCATTTATTAATGAGTTGCGAGAGGACACCCGATCCCCCTCCGTCGCCGCGCATTCATGCCGCCAACTCGCGCATCGCGAGCCTCAGATCGGCTTTGCCTTCGAATCCTATCCCGGGCAAATCTGGCATGGTGATATGGCCGTCGATGACCTGCACCCCGTCGGGAAAGCCGCCATAGGGCTGGAAGAGATCGGGATAGCTTTCGTTACCGCCCAAGCCCAGACCGGCGGCGATGTTCAGCGACATCTGATGGCCGCCGTGAGGGATGCAGCGATGCCGCGACCAGCCGAATTGCTCCAGAACGTCGAGCGTGCGCAGATATTCCACCAGCCCGTAGGACAGCGCGCAGTCGAATTGCAGCCAGTCCCGGTCGGGCCGCATCCCGCCGTATCGCAACAGGTTGCGCGCGTCCTGATGGGAAAACAGGTTTTCGCCCGTGGCCATGGGACCGGGATAGAATTCCGACAGCGCGGCCTGCAAGGCGTAGTCCAGCGGATCGCCCGCCTCCTCATACCAGAACAGCGGATACTGGCGCAGCATCCTGGCATAGGCGATCGCGGTTTCCAGGTCGAACCGCCCGTTGGCATCGACGGCCAGCTGCGCCCGTGACCCGATTTCGGCCAGCACGGCCTCGATCCGGCGCTGGTCCTGCGCGATGGGCGCGCCGCCGATCTTCATCTTTACGACGGTATAGCCACGCTCCACATAGCCCCGCATCTCCGCGCGGAGCGCGGCATCGTCCTTGCCGGGATAATAGTACCCCCCCGCCGCATAAACAAAGACACGCGGGTCTGCCTCACGCCCCTGGCGTTCGGCGAGCAGCCGGAACAGGGGCTTTTCCTCGATCTTCGCGATGGCGTCCCAAACGGCCATGTCGATGGTGCCGACAGCGACCGAACGCTCGCCATGGCCACCGGGTTTTTCATTCGACATCAGCGCCCCCCAGATGCGATGTGCGTCCAGGTTCGTGCCGGCGTCATTCATCAGGCTTTCGGGATCGGCGTCGAGCACGCGGTCGCGGAACCGCTCGCGGATCAGCCCGCCCTGCCCGTAGCGGCCGTTGGAGTTGAACCCGTAGCCCACCACCGGCTGCCCGTCGCGGATCACATCCGTCACGACGGCCACAAGGCTCGTCGTCATCCGGGAGAAGTCGATATAGGCGTTGCGGATGGGCGAGGCGATGGGCTTCGTCACCTCGCGGATGTCCAGGATGCGCATTCGAGGGTCCTTTCACAGTGCCATGCGGGCGGCGTCTTTGCGGCGCAGGTGCCGGGACGCGGTGCCGTGCTCTCGTGCTACGCGACCAGGGGATTGCACTCCAATGCCGATGAAGGTTAGATCAATGCTCATCCGGCATGGAGATACGCACCACAGCAGGTATTTGCGACACATGCCATGCAGGCAAGGCATCGGACGCCCATGCAAATCACTTGGCTGGAAGATTTCGCGACCCTCGCCCGCGAGCTGCATTTCTCTCGGGCGGCACAGCTGCGCCATGTGACGCAACTGGCCTTCAGCAGGCGCATCAACGCGCTGGAACGCTGGCTCGATGCCGAGCTGATCGAAAGGACCAGCCGAACCGTGCGGCTGACCCCGGCCGGGCAGCATTTTGCGGATGAGGTTCAGGACATCCTGCGCGGGGTCTACCGCGCGCGGCGCGACGTGCAGACCATTGCCCGCGGCGCCGAAGACAGCCTGTCAATCGCGGCGACGCATGCCCTGTCGTTCACATTCCTGCCCTGCTGGATCAAGCGCGTCACCGATCCCAGGCGGATGAGCGCGCTGAACGTGATTTCCGACAGCATGGAGGGCTGCGAAATCAAGATGCTGCGCGGCGAGGTCAGCTTTCTGCTGTGCCACGCCGAGGGCGCGCATGAGGGGCCGCTGGACAGCGGCGCCTTTCGCCGAACGACCGTGGGGCGCGACACGCTGATCGCGCTTGCCGCCCCCCAATCCACACCCCGGCCCATGCCCTCTCCCGCACCTGCCCCCCACGGCGGTGCCCTGTGGCGCCTTGACGGCCCCGCGGCGGACATCCCCTGCCTGAGCTACAGCCGAGGCTCGGGGCTGGGGCGCATTCTGGCACGCAAGATGCAGGCCTGGGAAAAACGGCCGGAGATGCCGGCGCTGTGCACCCAGGTGCGTGCGCAGCTGGCGATCACGCTGCTGGAAATGGCGAAGGAGGGGCAAGGGGTGGCCTGGCTGCCGGACTCTCTGGCGCGCGAGGATATCGCCGCGGGCACGCTCGTCCGCGTGGGTGGTGCGGGCTTCGACGTGCCGGTGGACATCGCGCTCTATCGTCCCGCCGGACGCCTGCCGCCAAGCGCCGAAGCGTTCTGGGACAGGCTCGGCTGATCCTTCGGCCCGGCGGCGCCCGCCGTCAGACCCGGTCGGCGTCGATACGCGCGGCGCGTCTGACGCGCGCTTCCCTCAGCACCGCCTCGGCCAGGACCGCCAGACTGACCAGCGCCAGCAGCACGCCCCCCAGCACCGGCCCCACCAGCGCCGCCTTGAGTACCAGCGCGACCAGCAGGACACCGGCCAGCAGCGCCAGCGTCAGCCGCAGGTCGGCCACGAACATCTTGAAGAGTTCCTTGAGAACTGCGCCCAGAATACTCATGCCAGGATCCTTTCGAAACTTGCGCGGGCCAGCCGGGCAAAGCCCAGGCCGGCCAGCAGGAACAGCGCCGCCAGCGGCAGCAACATCAGATCGGCGCCGGGCCATTCGACGCCCAGCCCCTCGCCGGTCCAGAATACGCCAAAGCCCGAGAGCATGACGCCGACGCCGAACTTCAGGGCGTTCTCCGGCACCCGCGCCAGCGGTTTGTGGACGATCACCCCGATCCCCAGCACCAGGGCGCAGGCCCCGAGCGCGCCGAGCGCGGCGGGCCACAGCAGCCCCTTGCCCGCGCCCACCGCCACCACGATGAAGGCGACCTCCAGCCCTTCCAGCAGGACCGCCTTGAACGCCGCGATGCCCGCGATCCATTCGAGCGTATCCGCGCTGCCTGCCTGGGTTTTCAACGTGGCGGTCTGTTTGGCATAGCTCTCCTCCTCATCGTGCAACGGCAGCACGCCCGCGTGGCGCAGCACCGCCTTGCGCAACCAGCCCATGCCGAACAGCAACAGCAGGATGCCGACGAATAATTGCAGATACCGGATCGGGATAATCTGCAACGCGGGCCCCAGCGCCAGCACGATCAGGGCCAGCACCGCCAACGCCGCGCCCGTGCCCATGATCGCGGGCCGCCAGCCGCGCGTCGTGCCGACCGCGAGCACGATGGTGAACGCCTCGACCACTTCGACGATCGACGCGAGGAACGCGGCCGAGACGGCGGGAAAGGCGACAGTCCAGAAATCGGGTGACATTGCGCGGCCTCCGGCATTTATGTCGTGAACACAACTTCAATGTCGAAAGCATTACATCTTGCGCGTCGTGTTTGCAACAGCCATGTTGTGAAAATGAATGCCGAGAGCTTTTCCGACCGCGTCGCAACGCTTGCCGACGATCTGACCCCGGCCGAGGCGCGGGTGATCGGCTATCTCACGCGCAACCGCGAAACGGCGCTGCACGCGTCGGCCGCCGGGATCGCCGCCAGCGCGCAAACCAGCGACGCGACGGTGATCCGCACCGCGCGCAGGCTGGGCTACGGCGGGCTGGATGCGCTGCGCAAGGGGCTGGCCGAGGATCTGCGCCGCGACCTGACCCTGGCGGACCGCATGGACAGCGACCTGGCCCGCGCGGGCGAAGACGGCATCCTTACCGTCGCCACCACGACCCTGCGCGCCTCGCTCGACGCGATCGACGGGCTTGCGGGCGACGACGTGGCCATGGCCACCGACATCCTGTCGCGCGCCGCGCGCGTGCATGTCTTCGGCATCGGGCCGTCGGGGTTCATCGCGGGATATTTCGCGGCACAGCTCGGTCGGCTGGGGCTGGATGCGCGGGCCATGACGCGCACCGGGGTACAATGCGCCGATGATCTGATCGCGCTGCGGCCCGGCGACGCGGTGATTGCGCTGGCCTATGACCGCCCCTACCCCGAGGTGCGCGCGCTGTTCGACCAGGTGGGGGCGCTGGGGCTGCGTTCCGTGCTGTTGTCCTCGACCGGGACGCGCCTGCCGGATGCGCGCGCCACGCTCACGCTGCGCGTGCCGCGCGGGCGCACCGACGGGTTCGGCCTGCACGCGGGAACGCTCGCGTTGCTCGAAGGCCTGCTGATGGCACTTTGCGCGGCGGAGCCCGCCCGATCCGCCACGGCCCTGCGCGCGCTGAACACGGCCCGTCAGGCGCTGTCGGGCGGCGGCATGGACCTTTGAGCGCGCCTGTGCGCGTTCGGAGCCGTGGCTGAATTGCGGATATTGGTGGAGCCGAGGGGGATCGAACCCCTGACCTCGTCATTGCGAACGACGCGCTCTCCCATCTGAGCTACGGCCCCCTGGGCCGCCTTTTGCTGATTTCGCGACCGGCTGTCAATATCGACATTGGCCTGCCCCGACACTTCCCGCATGCCGCGACAGGACACCGCCCCCGAAATCGCCCCGGAACCGTCCCCGGATCCGCACGCCGAAAACCGCGTGACGGCCGGGCGCGAACGCCCGTGCCCCCCTCGTGAGCGCTTGAATTCGGCGCGGCGAATTGCGATCACCTGGCCATGACTGATCCCTATTTCTTCGGCTACGGCTCCCTCGTCAATCGGCGCACGCATGCGTACACGGATGCACA
The DNA here is from genome assembly GCF_052826345.1 of Brevirhabdus sp. Classification (NCBI taxonomy): domain Bacteria; kingdom Pseudomonadati; phylum Pseudomonadota; class Alphaproteobacteria; order Rhodobacterales; family Paracoccaceae; genus Brevirhabdus; species Brevirhabdus sp. Next base: position 14,691 of record NZ_JBRBUA010000073.1, read on the forward strand.
TCCCGCCCGGATCGGCGGCTGGCGGCGCGCGTGGCGTCAGACCGGCATCCGCCCCGCCGCCTTCCTGACGGCGGTGCCAGATCGCGACAGCCAGATCGACGGGCTGATCGCGGGCGTTCCGGGTGCGGACTGGGCGGCGCTGGATCTGCGCGAACACGCCTACAGCCGCCTGCCCACGGGCGCGGCCGTCATCCATTCACTGCCTCGGTCGCTGGATGTTCAGATCTACTCGGTGGTCGACAAATATCTCGGCGACGACCGGCACCCCATTCTGCTGAGCTATCTGGACGTGGTCGTGCAAGGCTATCTGACCGAATTCGGCGAGGCCGGCGCGGCGGCGTTCTTCGACACCACCGACGGCTGGCACACGCCGATCCTGAACGACCGCGCCGCGCCGCTTTATCCGCGCCACCAATCGCTGCGGCCGGAAGAGACCGATCAGGTAGACGGCTGGCTGAAGAAGCTGGGCGCCACCATCACGACCGTCGGCTAAAGCACGGGCGGCCACCAGCACGGGCGGCCGCGCCAGCCGCGCTGCCGCCCTTCTGGCGTCAGCCCAGCAATTCCCGCGCGCGGATCGTCTGAAGCAGCGGCAGCACGCGGTCCATTTCAGGCCCCTTCTCGCGCCCCGTCAGCGCCAGACGCAGCGGCCGGAACAGCCCTCGCCCCTTGCGCCCCGTGGCGGCCTTGACTTCGGCGGTCCATTTGCCCCAGGCGTCGCGGTCCAGCGGCCCCTCGGGCAGCAGGCGCAGCGCCTCGACCACGAACTCGCGGTCCTCCGGCTCGATCACCGGCGCGGCGCCGTCGCGGAAAAACGCCCACCATTCGGCTATCCCGGCGCGCGTCGCGGTGTTCTCGCGGATCGCGTCCCAGAAATCCTGCGCCTTGTCCGCAGGCACGCCCGCCGCGGCCACATCCTCCGCGACGGCCTCCAGCGGCAGCGATTGCAGATAGCGCGCGGTCAGCGGGAACAGGTCCGCCTCGTCGAATTTGGTCGGCGCGGCGCCGAAACGGTCCAGATCGAAGCCGTCGATCAGCTCCTGATGGCTGTGCCGCAGCTCGATCGGGTCGGACGATCCCAGCCGCGCCATCAGGCTGAGCAGCGCCATCGGCTCCACCCCCGCGGCGCGCAGATCGCGCAGGCTGAGCGTGCCCAGCCGTTTCGACAGCGCCTCCCCCTTGGGCCCGGTCAGCAGCGAATGATGCGCAAAGGCGGGCAGCTGCCCGCCCAGCGCCTCGATGATCTGGATCTGCGTGGCGGTGTTGGTCACGTGATCCGACCCGCGCACCACATGCGTCACCCCCATTTCCGTGTCATCCACGACCGAGGCCAGCGTATAAAGCACCTGCCCGTCGCCGCGGATCAGCACCGGATCGCTGACCGAGGCCGCATCGATCGAGATATCGCCCAGAATTCCGTCGGCCCATTCGATCCGCTCATGTTCGAGCTTGAAGCGCCAGTGACCGCCCCGCTCGGCGCGCAGCGTGTCGCGCTCTTCGGCGCCCAGCGCCAGTGCGGCGCGGTCATAGACGGGGGGGCGGCCCATGTTCAGCTGCTTCTTGCGCTTCAGGTCCAGCTCGGTCGGGGTCTCGAAGGCCTCATAGAAACGGCCGTTCTCGCGCAGCGCATCGGCCGCGGCGGCGTAACGGTCCAGCCGTTCCGATTGCCGCTCCACCCGGTCCCAGCTCAGCCCCAGCCATTCCAGATCCGCCTGGATCGCATCGGCATATTCCTGTTTCGACCGCTCGGGGTCGGTGTCATCGAGCCGCAGGATGAACTGCCCGCCCGCCTTGCGCGCGATCAGCCAGTTGAAAAGCGCGGTGCGCAGGTTTCCCACATGCAGATAGCCGGTGGGCGACGGGGCGAAACGGGTGATGGTCATTGGGCAATCTCCTTGGCTGGTTCCTCAAGCACAGCAGGCGAAGATTGTCCACAGCGCAGCGCGATACACGCCGCCACCCTGAAATCACGCAAACGTGATCGCACGTCCCGTCCGACCGCCTCCGGGGCGCTAGGTAAAGGGGGGATATTCAGTCAAAGGAGATTTCCAATGCCCATTTCCAGACGTCAGGCCCTGACCGCAACCGCCGCGCTGCCGTTCGCCGCCGCGCTGATGCCGCGCGCGGGCGGTGCCGCGGCCCACAAGATGGCCACGGCCAGGAAGACCAACAGCTTTGCGCTGGGCGACATGCAGGTCACCGCGCTGCTTGCGGGCACCCGCACCGTGGACAACCCGCACAGCATCTTCGGGCTGAACGTGTCGGACGACGAATTCGCCGAGGTCTCGGAACAGGCCTTCATCCCGACCGACAAGGCACAGTTCTTCTTCACCCCGACATTGGTGAAGACCGGCGAGAAACTGGTGCTCTTCGACACCGGCAACACCGGCGAAGACATTGCCGCCGCACTGGACTCGGCGGGCCACACGACCGACGATGTGACGACGGTGGTGCTGACGCATATGCACGGCGATCACATCGGCGGGCTGATGACGGAGGGCAAGCCGACCTTTGCCAATGCCGATTACGTGACCGGCCAGGTCGAATACGACGCCTGGGCCAAGATGAACAATGACAAGTTCGACGCCAACGTCCGCCCGCTGGCCGACAGGATGACCTTCCTCAAGGACGGCGGCGATGTCGCGTCGGGCATCACCGCGCGCGAGGCCTTCGGCCACACCCCCGGGCACATGACCTACATGATCGATTCGGGCGACAGGCAGATGCTGCTGGCCGCGGATTTCGCCAACCACTACATCTGGTCGGTCGAACACCCCGAGTGGGAGGTGAAATTCGACATGGACAAGCAGACCGCCGCCGCATCGCGCAAAACGATCCTCGACATGCTCGCGGCGGAGCGGATGCCGTTTCTCGGCTACCACATGCCCTTCCCCGCGATGGGCTTCATCGACAAGCGCGACGCAGGCTACCGCTATGTCGCCGAAAGCTATCAGACCATGCTGGGGTGACAGGCAGAGGCGTGGGGCGACGCGCCCCGCCGCGTATTTTATCAATACGGCAGACGGGCCGCGTATTTCACCAGCCGCTCGGCCTGATGCGCGATGCTCTTGCGGCCCGCATCGTCGAGCTTGCCCGCCTCGGTGGAAAAGCCGTAGGGGTTGCCGCCCGTCTCGTAAAGCGCTTCATGGGTGTAGCCCGGCGGTACCAGAATCGCGCCCCAATGCATGAAGGTGACGTAAAGCGACCAGAGCGTCGTTTCCTGCCCACCGTGCACGTTCTGCGCGCTGGTGGCGGCGGTGGCCACCTTGTCGGCAAGCTTGCCCTCGCTCCACGGGCCGCCCAGCGTGTCGATGAAGGCGCGCATCTGGCTGGCGGGCACGCCGTAGCGCGTGGGCGTGGAAAAGAAGTAACCGTTGGCCCAGATCATGTCGTCGTGGCTGACCTCGGGGATGTCCTGCATCGCGGCCAGCTGCCGCTTCCAGTTCTCCTGTCCGTTCACTACCTCCGACGGGGCGGTTTCGGCGATGCGCCGCAGCCGGACCTGCGCGCCTGCCGCCTCGGCCGCTTCCGCCGCCGTCTTCGCGATCCGGTGATTGGTGCCATAGGTCGAATAGAAAACGACCGCGATTTTCGGCTTGGCCATGTCGATCTCCTCGGTAAATTGTCTCAAGGGGAAACGATGCCCGGGGCGCGGTGTTCCCGCACAGCGAATGCTTCGTTTGCGCACAGCAGCCCTGCGTTGCGCCGCCCGCCCGCTTCTTCTGGTCCGAAATATCCCCGCCGGAGGCTCCCTCAGCCGGGATCGCGCCAGCGGTTCGCGATCGGGTACCGGCGGTCCAGCCAGAACGCGCGCTGCGTCAGACGGGGACCGGGCGCGGACTGAAAGCGCTTGTATTCCGAAACGTAGACAAGATGCTCGATCTTCTTCACGACATCCCGGTCATAGCCCCCGGCCACCAGATCGGCGACGCTCGCGTCATGGTCGACCAGCGCTTCCAGGATGGCATCCAGCACCTCATAGGGTGGCAGGCTGTCCTCATCCTTCTGATCGGCCCGCAGCTCTGCCGAAGGGGGCTTGTCGATGATGCGCCGGGGGATCACCTCGCCCGCGGGGCCGCGCATCCAGTCGCGGTGGTTCGCGTTGCGCCAGCGGCAGGTCTGGAACACCCGCATCTTGTAGAGATCCTTGATCGGGTTGTAGCCCCCCGCCATGTCGCCATAGATCGTGGCATAGCCCACCGCGACCTCGGATTTATTGCCCGTGGTCAGCAGCATTTCGCCGAACTTGTTGCTCAGCGCCATCAGCAGCAGCCCGCGCAGGCGCGACTGGATGTTCTCTTCGGCCAGATCCGGCGCGCGGCGCGCGAAAAGCGGCGCAAGCGCCCTGTCCACCGCCTCCACCGGCCCCGCGATCGGCACCTCGTCCAGCCGACAGCCCAGCGCGGCCGCGCAGGCGGCCGCATCCTCCAGCGAATGGGCCGAGGTATACTGGCTGGGCAGCATCACGCAGCGCACATTCTCCGCGCCCAGCGCATCGGTGGCGATGGCCGCCACCAGCGCGGAATCGATGCCGCCCGACAGCCCCAGCAGCACCTTGGAAAAACCGGTCTTGCGCATGTAATCCGACAGGCCGGTCACCATGACCCGATAGTCCTGTTCCCAGGCGTCGGGTTGCAGCGCCCGTTCCCCTTCCAGCGCGCGCCAGCCGTCGGGGCCGCGCTGAAAATCGACATGGGCGATGGCCGTCTCATGGGCGGGCATCTGCACCGCCAGCGCGCCGCCGGGGTTCAGCACGAAGCTGGCGCCGTCGAACACCTGATCGTCCTGCCCGCCCACCAGGTTCAGATAGACCAGCGGCAGCCCCGTCTCGATCACCCGCGACACCATCAGGTTCTGGCGCAGCTCCTGCTTGTCGCGCCGATAGGGCGATCCGTTGGGCACCAGCAGGATCTCGGCCCCGGATTCGGCCAGCGCCTCGGCCACATCCTCGGTCCAGGCGTCTTCGCAGACGGGCGATCCGATGCGCAGCGGCCCGACCCGGTAGGGTCCGCTGATCGCGCCCGGCGTGAAGGTGCGCATCTCGTCGAAGACATCCTTGTTGGGCAGCATGTGCTTGAAGATCCGCGCGCGGACCTCGCCCCCCTCCAGCACGACATAGGCGTTGTGGACCTCCACCCCCTCCAGATGCGGCGCGCCGAGCGCCAGCGCGGGCCCCTCGGCGCAATCGCGCGCCAGCGCCTCCAGATGCGCGGCGACATCGGCCAGAAAGGCCGGGCGGCGCACCAGATCCTGCAGCTGATAGCCGCTCAGGAACATCTCGGGCAGCGCCACCAGATCGGCGCCCGCCGCCCGGCCCGCGCGCCATGCCTCGCGCGCCAGTTCGGCATTGCCGGCCAGATCGCCGACGGTCGGGTTCAGTTGCGCCAATGTCAGGCGGAAACGGTCGGTCATGCTCACCTCTTGCTTCGGCGTCCTATACGCCGGATCCGCCCCCGAGGAAAAGTCGCTTGGCTCACTTTCGCCTGCCGCGCAAAGACACGGAAATCAAAAGCGTTGTCAGCTTGGGGGGTTCCAAGTAGGTTTCCAGCGAAGCCCCTCGCCCCTGCTGAACGCGACCAAGAGAGCCATGATCAGAAAAACCTCCACGCCCGTCCGCCTCACCGCCGCCGCCCTGTTGCTCGCGGGCGGCTGGACCGTCGCCGCCGTCGCCCAATCGGATGGGGTGGTCACCAAACAGTACGACGACGGCGGCGTCTATGAGGGCACGTTCAAGGACGGCCGCCAGCACGGGCGCGGGACCTACCGGCTGCCCAACGGCTATGAATATACCGGCGAATGGGTCGATGGCGAGATCCTGGGCCAGGGCATCGCGCAATTCCCCGACGGGTCGGTCTATGAAGGGGCATTCGCCAAGGGCAAGCCGCAGGGCTTCGGCAAGATCACATTCGCCGACGGCAGCACCTACGAGGGCGAATGGGTCGACGGCAAGATCAACGGCAAGGGCATCGCCGTCTATGCCAACGGCGTGCGCTACGAGGGCGGGTTCCGCAACGCGCTGCACCACGGCCAGGGCATCATGACCAACCCGACCGGCTACCGCTACGAGGGCAGCTGGGTCAACGGCGTCAAGGACGGGCGGGGCAAGATCACCTATGCCGACGGTGCCGTCTACGAGGGCGAGATCCGCGAGGGCCAGCGCGCGGGCACCGGCAAGCTGACCATGCCCGACGGTCTGATCTATGAGGGTCAGTGGGAAAACGGCCAGATCAACGGCGAAGGCAAGCTGATCCAGTCCAACGGCGACATCTACGAGGGCACACTGGTCGAGGGGGAGCGCTCCGGCGAAGGTGTCGTGCAATATGCCAACGGCGACCGCTACGAGGGCGAATTCGCGCGCGACAAGCGCAACGGCCAGGGCGTCTTCACCGGCGCGGACGGCTATGAATACACCGGCAACTGGGTCGACGGACGCATCCAGGGCCAGGGCAAGGTCACCTATCCTGACGGCTCGGTCTATGAGGGCGATTTCGCGGATGACCTGGCCGACGGCACCGGCAAGATCGTCTATCCCGACGGCTCCAGCTATGAAGGCACGTGGAAGGCGGGCGTGATCGACGGCAAGGGCATCGCGCGCTACGCCAACGGGCTGGTCTATGAGGGCGAGTTCAAGGACGCCAAGAACCACGGCACCGGCACGATGACCTACTCCGACGGCTACAAATACGAGGGCGAATGGGTCGAGGGCCAGCGCCAGGGCCAGGGCACCGCCACCTATTCCGACGGCACGGTCTACACCGGCGGCTTCGTCGACGGGCAGCGGCAGGGACAGGGCACGATCACCATGCCCGACGGTTTCACCTACGAAGGCGGCTGGAAGGCCGGCGAAATCGACGGCGAAGGTGTCGCGACCTACGCCAATGGCGACGTCTATGAGGGGCAGTTCGTCAAGGGCAAGCGCTCGGGCACCGGCACCATGCGCTATGCGACGGGCGAAACACGCTCGGGCGACTGGGAAGACGGCGTTCTCGCCGACCCGTCGGCAGCGAACGGCGCGCCCGCCCCGGTCAACCAGCCGCCCGCCAGCCCCGAAGCAACCCCCGAAGCAGGCCCCGACACCACGCCCGACACCACCCCCGGCGCGGACCCTGCCGACGCGCAGTAACCGCGGGGAAAATAGCGACCGCCGATACCGGACAGGCCAGGGCGCGCGCGCAGGCGTTCCGGCGGCCGTTCCTGCGCGGAGACGCGTTGGCGGGCGAGTTCGCGCGACGCATGGAAACCTCTTGAGGATGCGCGCAAATTCCGGCTTTTCTTTTCGCACCGCGCCCCTATGATCGGCCGCATGACCGGATCGTCCCATACCCCGACCCTGCCTGCCGCGCCCCGCGCCGCGGCCCTGTCGGCGATCCTGCTCCTTCTTAGCCGCCTCTGAGCGTGCCTTTCGGCGCGACCGCTCAGGGGGGAACCAGCGCCGGGAAAAGCTAAGAACTGACGAAAGATACCCCAATGACCGACATGCCTGAACAGAACCGCGTTCTGATCTTTGACACCACCTTGCGCGATGGCGAACAATCGCCCGGCGCCACGATGAGCCATGCCGAAAAGCTGGAAATCGCGGGCCTGCTGGACGAGATGGGCGTCGATATCATCGAAGCCGGCTTTCCCATCGCCTCGGAAGGCGATTTCGAGGCGGTCCGCGACATCGCCAAGAACGCGCAGGACAGCGTGATCTGCGGCTTGGCCCGCGCCAACTTCAAGGACATCGACCGCTGCTGGGAGGCGGTGAAACACGCCCGCCGCCCGCGCATCCACACCTTCATCGGCACCTCGCCGCTGCACCGGGCGATCCCCAACCTGGACATGGACCAGATGGCGGAGCGGATCCACGACACCGTGACCCACGCGCGCAACCTGTGCGACAACGTGCAATGGTCGCCGATGGATGCGACCCGCACGGAATGGGATTACCTCAAGCGCACCGTGCGCATCGCGATCGCGGCCGGCGCCACCACGATCAACATCCCCGACACCGTGGGCTATACCGCGCCGGTTGAATCGGCCGATCTGATCCGCCGCCTGATCGCCGAGGTCGAGGGCGCCGAGGATGTGATCTTCGCCACCCATTGCCACAACGACCTGGGCATGGCGACCGCCAACAGCCTGGCCGCCGTCGCGGGCGGCGCGCGGCAGATCGAATGCACGATCAACGGGCTGGGCGAACGCGCCGGGAACACCGCGCTGGAAGAGGTCGTGATGGCGCTGAAGGTACGCGGCGACATCATGCCCTGGACCACCGGCGTCGACAGCACCAAGCTGATGCACATCAGCCGCCGCGTGGCGACCGTTTCGGGATTTCCGGTGCAGTTCAACAAGGCCATCGTCGGCAAGAACGCCTTTGCGCATGAATCGGGCATCCATCAGGACGGGATGCTCAAGAACGCCGAGACCTTCGAGATCATGCGCCCCGCCGATGTGGGCCTGAAGGACACCAACATCGTCATGGGCAAGCATTCGGGGCGCGCGGCGCTGCGCTCCAAGCTCAAGGAGTTGGGGTTCGAGCTGGCCGACAACCAGCTGAACGACGCCTTCGTGCGGTTCAAATCGCTCGCCGACCGCAAGAAGGAAGTCTATGACGATGATCTGATCGCCCTGATGCGCGAAGGCGCCTCGGACGAAGCGCATGACCGGATACAGCTCAAGTCTTTGCGCGTGGTCTGCGGCACCGAAGGTCCGCAGACCGCCGACCTGACGCTGAGCATCGACGAGGGCGAAACCTCTGTCACCGCGACCGGCGACGGGCCGGTCGACGCCGCTTTCAACGCGATCCGGCAGAGCTTTCCGCATGAGGCGGTGTTGCAGCTTTATCAGGTGCACGCCGTGACCGAAGGCACCGATGCGCAGGCCACGGTGTCGGTGCGGCTGGAAAGCGACGGCACGATCGTGACAGGGCAGTCGGCGGACACCGATACGGTCGTGGCCTCGGCGCGGGCCTATGTCGATGCGCTCAACAACCTGCTGGTGCGGCGCGCCAAGACCCCGCCAGGGGTGGATCGCAAGACGGTGGGCTATTTCGACGCGTCCTGAGCAGACGGTCGAAATTCGGAAACTTTGGCCCCAACAGACGCTTTGCGGTGTCGATGACAACGTGCTGCGCCATTTTATGGGGCGCGGCGGCAATTGCGAGCCCCTGAAGATATACGGACAAAGAAGACCTGCAATGCTGGATATGCGCCCGCGGCTGGTCTTCTGCACGGGCGAAGGCGTCGCATGGGCGGGTGGGTTGATCGAGTGGCTATTTTCGAAACGTCATTGCAAGCAACAAGTTCCGCTTGCCCGCCCCTGCGGCATGGCGCCACCGGAACGGCGGCCGACAAGGCGCGCCCCGCGCACGCAGCAGGCCCGCCTCGGCCCGCTTTGCAGTTGGCATGCCGGCGGAAATGTGCCAGCGAGGGGGGCGCGGACCCTTTCCCCGACCGGGCGCCGCCCCTATAAGGCGCTTCGGCTCCTGACCTCAAATCCGTCGGGCGCTCGAACAATCGCGGGGCACATGGTTTATGTTTGGATTTTCTAGCCTTTTCTCATCCGACATGGCGATCGATCTGGGAACGGCGAACACGCTCGTCTATGTCAAGGGGCGGGGGATCATCCTCAATGAGCCGTCTGTCGTGGCCTATCATGTCAAGGACGGGCGCAAGCAGGTGCTGGCGGTCGGCGAGGATGCCAAGCTGATGCTGGGGCGCACCCCCGGCTCGATCGAGGCGATTCGGCCCATGCGCGAAGGGGTGATCGCCGATTTCGATGTCGCGGAGGAGATGATCAAGCATTTCATCCGCAAGGTGCACAAGCGCACGACCTTCACCAAACCCAAGATCATCGTCTGCGTGCCGCATGGCGCCACCCCGGTGGAAAAACGCGCGATCCGCCAATCGGTGCTGAGCGCGGGCGCACGCCGGGCCGGGCTGATCGCGGAACCCATCGCCGCCGCCATCGGCGCGGGCATGCCGATCACCGATCCGACCGGCAACATGGTCGTCGACATCGGCGGCGGCACCACCGAGGTGGCGGTGCTGAGCTTGGGCGATATCGTCTATGCGCGCTCGGTGCGCGTCGGCGGCGACCGCATGGACGAGGCCATCGTCAGCTACCTGCGGCGTCAGCACAATCTGCTGATCGGCGAGGCGACGGCGGAACGGGTCAAGACCTCCATCGGGACCAGCCGGATGCCCGACGACGGGCGCGGCGCCTCGATGCAGATCCGCGGCCGCGACCTGCTGAACGGCGTGCCGAAGGAAACCGAGATCAACCAGGCCCAGGTCGCCGAAGCGCTGAGCGAGCCCGTGCAGCAGATCTGCGAAGCCGTGATGACCGCGCTGGAGGCCACCCCCCCCGACCTGGCCGCCGATATCGTCGACCGCGGCGTCATGCTGACCGGCGGCGGCGCGCTGCTGGGCGATCTGGATCTGGCGCTGCGCGAGCAGACCGGCCTGTCGATTTCCGTCGCCAACGAGCCGCTGAACTGCGTGGCGCTGGGAACCGGCAAGGCCCTGGAATACGAAAAGCAACTGCGCCATGTGATAGACTACGACAGCTGATCCGCGTCGCTTTCCCTCGACCCGGTCCCGAAAGGGCAATTCCTTGGCCAGAGACCGCAAGCAAGAGATCAACTATTCCCGGCCGATCCGGCAGATCGCCGTCGGTTCCATGGTGTTGCTGCTGATCATCCTGTTTCTGGTCTGGCGCATCGACAGCCCGCGCGTGGAACGCTTTCGCGCGCAGCTGATCGACCAGGTGGTGCCGAACATGGAATGGGCGATGGCGCCGGTGACCGCCGCTGCGCGCATGATCGACGACTTTCAGTCCTATGCCCGGATCTATCAGCAGAACCAGGAACTGCGCCGCGAGTTGCAGCAGATGAAGGCCTGGAAGGAAGCCGCGCTTCAGCTTGAGCAGAAGAATGCCAAGCTGCTGGATCTCAACAAGGTGCAGCTCGACCCCAAGCTGACCTATGTGACCGGCGTGGTGATAGCGGATTCGGGCTCTCCCTTCCGGCAATCGCTGCTTTTGAACGTGGGCAGCCGCGACGGCATCAAGGACGGCTGGGCGACGATGGACGGGCTGGGGCTGGTGGGGCGGATTTCCGGCGTGGGGGCGACCACCTCGCGCGTCATCCTGCTGACCGACAGCAACAGCCACATTCCGGTGACGATCCAGCCTTCGGGACAGCGGGCGATCCTCAGCGGCGACGCGGCCGCATTGCCGCGCATCGAATTCGTCGAAAGCCCTGAACTGGTGCGCCCGGGCGATCGGGTCGTGTCGTCCGGCGATGGCGGGCTCTTCCCTTCGGGGATTGTCGTGGGTCAGGTCGTGCAGGGCCGCGACAAGCGGCTGCGCGTGCGTCTGGCGGCCGATTACGAGCGTCTGGAATTCCTGCGCGTGCTGCGCAGCCACGCGCAGGAGCGCATAACCGACCCGGGCGGCCTGCTGATCCCGCCCGAGGCGTCGGCGGATCTGCCGCCGGTCCAGGGGCCGATGCTGCCCGCAGAGGCCCGCAATGATGGCTGAGGCCTGGGTAAACCGGCTTTGGTTCATCGCGCTCGCGACCGGATTCGTCTTCATCCACCTGCTGCCGCTGGGCCCGGCGGCAGGCAGCCTGTCCGGCCCCGAACTTCTGCTTGCGCTGACGTTTTCCTGGGTGATGCGGCGGCCCTCCTACGCGCCGGTGGCGCTGATCGCGATCATCACCCTCATGACCGATTTCCTTTTCATGCGCGCGCCGGGCCTGTGGACCGCGCTGGTGATCCTCGCCAGCGAGTCGCTGCGGTTCCGCGCGGCGCGGCTGCGCGAGCTGCCGTTCTATCTGGAATGGCTGTTTGCCGCTGCGGCGATGATCTTCGTGATCATGGGATACCGGATCGTGATGAAAATCGTGATGATCGGCACCCCGTCGCTTGTTCAAGACCTCTTGTTTCTGCTTTTCACGATAATCAGTTATCCTTTCGTGGCACTGCTGTCTCAGTGGTTCCTCGGCGTGCGCAAGCCCGGCGCCGGGGAAGGTTCGACCATAGGGAAACGCTCATGAAACGCTCTCAGAAAGACACCGACGACAGCGCGCGCAAGGTCAACCGGCGGGCGCTGGTGATCGGCGGGGTGCAGCTTGGCATTCTGGGGGCGCTGGGGTTGCGGATGCGCTACCTTCAGGTCGATCAGGCCGACCAGTTCCGCATGCTGGCCGAGGAAAACCGCGTGAACGTCAGCCTGCTGGCACCGGCGCGCGGGCTGATCCACGATCGTAACGGCGTGCTGATCGCGGGCAATGCGCAGAACTATCGCATCGTCATCGTCCGCGAAGATGCCGGCGACGTCGAGGAGGCACTGAACAAGCTGGTCAAGCTGGTCAAGCTGGACCAGGAAACGCTCGATCGCACCATAAAGGAGGTCAAGCGCCGCAGCGCCTTCGTGCCGGTGACGGTCGCCGATCGCCTCAGCTGGAAGGACGTGGCCGAAGTGGCGGTCAACGCCCCCGCCCTGCCCGGCATCTCGCCCGATGTGGGCTTGTCGCGCAGCTATCCCTTGCAGGACGATTTCGCCCATATCGTGGGCTACGTCGGCCCGGTCAGCGACTATTACCTCAGCAAGACCCAGGACGATGATCCGTTGTTGCAGATCCCCGGCTTCCAGATCGGCAAGAGCGGCACCGAAGCGAAGCTGGAGGACAAGCTGCGCGGTCAGGCGGGCTACAAGCGGATCGAGGTCAACGCCGTCGGCCGCGTCATGCGCGAGCTGGACCGCCAGGAAGGCGAGCCGGGCGAAAACATCCAGCTAACCGTCGACGCCAACCTTCAGAACTTCGTCCAGCAGCGTCTGGCGGGCCAGAGCGCGGCGGCGGTGGTCACCGATGTGCGCACCGGCGATCTGGTCGCCGTGGGCTCCACCCCGTCATTTGACCCGAACAAGTTCGTGCGCGGCATTTCCTCCGCCGATTACAAGGAGCTGACGGGAAACAAGTACCGCCCCCTTGCGAACAAGTCTGTTCAGGGCGCCTATCCGCCCGGCTCCACCTTCAAGATGGTGACCGCGCTGGCCGCGCTCGAAGGCGGCTTCGTGCGGCCCGAGGAAACGGTCTACTGCCCCGGATACCGCGAAACCGGCGGGCGCCGCTTTCACTGCTGGAAACGCTCGGGCCATGGCCGGGTCGATCTGAACATGAGCCTGCAACAGTCGTGCGACGTCTACTATTACGCGATGGCCGAACGCGTCGGCATCGAGAAGATGAGCGAGATGGCCAACCGGCTGGGGCTGGGCATCCGCCATGACATTCCGATGTCGGCCGTGTCCGACGGGCTGATCCCGACCAAACAGTGGAAACGCGAGGCCAGGGGCGCCGAATGGCTGATCGGCGATTCGGTCAACGCGGTGATCGGCCAGGGCTATGTGCTGGCCTCGCCGCTGCAACTGTCGGTGATGACCGCGCGAATCGCATCCGGGCGGGCGGTGACGCCGCGCCTGGTGCGTTCGGTGAACGGAATCGCGCAGCCCTCGGGCGCCGGGGCGGATCTGGGCCTGTCCCCGAGTGCACTTGCCGCGGTGCAAAAGGGCATGTTTTCGGTGTCGAACACCCCGCGCGGCACCGGCTACCGGTCGCGCATCGCGGAAAAGACGATGCTGATGGCGGGCAAGTCGGGCACCAGCCAGGTGCGCAACATCACCGCCGCCGAACGCGCGCGCGGGGTCATCCGCAACGAGGATCTGCCCTGGGAACGGCGCGACCATGCGCTCTACGTCTGCTACGCGCCCTTCGACGATCCGCGCTACGCGGTGTCGGTGGTGGTCGAACACGGCGGCGGCGGCTCTTCGGCGGCGGCGCCGATCGCGCGCGACATCCTGTTGCAGGCGCTTTACGGCGGCCTGCCCCCGCTGGACGCCTATCCAAAGAACCAACGGGACGAAATCGCCGAGCGTCAGAAGTCGCTGCAATTGCGCAAGGCCATTCCCGACAGCGATGCCAAGATCCGCGCATGAGCTATCTTGAACATACCGTCAAACGCACCCCCGGCGGATTCCGCAAGCTGCTCTACATCAACTGGCCGCTGGTGCTGCTGATCTGCGCGGTCGCCAGCGTCGGATTCCTGATGCTCTATTCGGTGGCCGGCGGGTCGATGCGCCCCTGGGTCGAGCCACAGATGAAACGCTTTGCCCTGGGCATGGCCGCGATGTTCATGGTGGCCGTCGTGCCGATCTATTTCTGGCGCAACGTGGCGGGGGTGGCCTATGGCATCTCGGTCGCGCTGCTGCTGGCGGTGGAATTCGTGGGGTCCACCGGAATGGGCGCGCAGCGCTGGATCGACCTGGGGTTCATGCGTCTGCAACCCTCCGAGCTGATGAAGATCACCCTGGTGATGATGCTGGCCGCCTATTACGACTGGCTCGACATCAAGAAAACCTCGCGCATCCTCTACGTGCTGATCCCGCTGGCGATGATCCTGCTGCCCACCGCGCTGGTGCTGCGCCAGCCCGATCTGGGCACAGCCCTGTTGCTGGTGATGGGCGGCGGGGCGGTGATGTTCATGGCAGGCGTCAGCTGGTGGTATTTCGGCGGGCTTTTCGCGGTGGCGGGCGGGCTGGTGGCCTCGGTCTTCAGCTCCCGGGGGACGCCCTGGCAATTGCTGAAGGATTATCAGTACCGCCGCATCGATACCTTTCTGGACCCCGCGAGCGATCCGCTGGGCGCGGGCTATCACATCACCCAATCCAAGATCGCGCTGGGGTCCGGCGGCTGGACCGGACGCGGGTTCATGCAGGGCACGCAATCGCGGCTGAATTTCCTGCCGGAAAAACAGACCGATTTCATCTTCACCACCCTGGCCGAGGAACTGGGCTTCGTCGGGGGGGCGTCGCTGTTGACGCTATACGGGCTGATCATCTTCTTCTGCATCGTCGCCGCCATGTCGACGAAGGACAGGTTTTCATCGCTGCTGATCCTGGGGATCGCGGTAACCTTCTTTTTATTCTTTGCGGTGAACATGGCGATGGTCATGGGCATGGCGCCGGTGGTGGGCGTGCCGCTGCCGCTGGTGTCCTACGGCGGGTCGGCCATGGTGGTGCTGCTTGTGGCCTTCGGTCTGGTGCAATCCGCCAATGTCCACCGCCCGAGGTAAGTGAATGACGCTGAATATCCTGTTTGCCGGTCACCCGGACGACTGGCCGATCTATCGCGAAGAGCTGGGGAACCTGTTCTACAACGTCGAGATGGACGTGCATCTGCACGATGATCCGAGCGACCCGCAGGCGGTGGATTACATCATCTACGCGCCCAACGGTCCGGTGCGGGACTTCACCCCCTTCACCCGTGCGCGGGCGGTTCTGAACCTGTGGGCGGGTGTCGAGGACGTGGTCAACAACCCGACCCTGCGCATTCCGCTGGTGCGCATGGTCGATCCCGGTCTGTCGCGGGGCATGACGGAATGGGTCTGCGGCCATGTGCTGCGCCACCATCTGGGCATGGACCGGCACATCCTCAACCAGAACGGCACATGGCTGGACGGCGCGCCGCCGCTGGCCTGTGACCGCGGCGTGACCCTGCTGGGGCTCGGCGCGCTCGGCCGTGCCGCGGCCGAGGCGCTTGTGCAGCTGGGCTTCATGGTCACGGGCTGGAGCCGCAGCCAGAAGGATCTGCCCGGCGTGACCTGCCTGTCGGGCGAGCGCGGCCTGGCGCAGGCGCTGTCCTACGCCGATATCCTCGTGCTGCTGCTGCCGCTGACCGACCGGACCGACTCGTTGCTGAACGCGGAGAGGATCGCCCAGTTGCCAAGCGGCGCGGTGGTCATCAACCCCGGCCGCGGCGCGCTGATCGACGACGCGGCGCTGCTGGCGGCGCTGGACAGCGGGCATCTGTCGCATGCGACGTTGGACGTGTTCCGGCAGGAGCCGCTGCCGCCCGAAAACCGCTACTGGTCGCATCCGCGCGTCACCGTCACGCCGCATATCGCATCGGCCACGCGCCCCTACAGCGCCAGCCTGAAGGTGGTGAGCAACATCGCGCGGATGAATGCGGGCAACCCGCCCGAAGATCTGGTGGACCGCGCGCGCGGCTATTGACCAGCCGTCAGCCGTCACCGCCCGGATTGCGATCGCGCAGCTCAAGGTAAAGCGCGGCATGATCCAGCTCCGCACGCTCCGGCGCGTCGCAAAGCGCGGTGTAGCGCGCCTCGATCTGTTGCGACAGCGGCAACGCCAGGCCCAGCTCCGCCGCTTCGGCGAGGATGTTGCGCATGTCCTTCAGCTGGGTCCTGCAGGTGCCGCCGGGCGTGAAATCGCCGTCGCTCATCCGGGCGCCATGCTGTTGCAGGACCAGACTGTCGGCAAAGCCGCCCGCCAGCGCACGCCGCGCGGCGGCGGGATCGGCCCCGCCGCGCTGCAACATCAGCGTCGCCTCGGCCACGGCGCCGATCGTGATGCCCACGACCGCCTGGTTCGCCAGCTTGGCCAGTTGCCCCGCCCCCGTCGGACCGACCAGAACCGGCCGCCCCATCGCGCGCAGCACCGGCGCGGCCCGGTCGAAATCCGCCTGATCGCCGCCCACCATGATCGCGAGCCGCGCCGCCTCGGCCCCTCGCGTGCCCCCCGAAACGGGCGCGTCGAGCAGCCTCGCCCCGGCCGCATCCAGCGCCGCCGCCTGCGCGCGCGCCTCGCCCGGCCGGACCGAGCTCATGTCGATCCACAACATCGACGCGCGCACCGCCCCCGCCGCAAGGCAGCGGCGCTGGACCTGCGCCACCGCCGCGCCGTCCGACATGATGCTGACGATCATTTCCGCCCCCTCCAGCGCCTGGGCCGGATCGTCGCAGATCCGCGCGCCCTGCTCCGCCAAGGCCACAGCCTTGTCCGCCGTACGGTTCCACACGCGCAGCTCATGGCCCGCGCGCAACAGGTTGGCCGCCATCGGCCTGCCCATCAGGCCGGTGCCCAGAAACGCGATGCAATGCCTGTCCATGTCTCTTCCCTTCGATCCTGCCGTGCCGCCGGCCATTGCGGGGCGCGGCGAAACCCCCTACCAAAAAGACCGGAAAGCCCGCCGCGCGCCCCTTTGGGGGCCTGCGCGACATTGCGGCGATATCGGGAGGGATTTCAATGAAGCTCGTGCGTTATGGACAAAGCGGCACGGAAAAGCCGGGTCTCATCGACGGAAACGGCGCGCTGCGCGATTTGTCGGGTGAGGTCGATGACATCGCGGGCGACGCGCTGTCGGACGCGGCGCTGGACAGGCTGCGCGCGCTCGATCCCGCCAAGCTGCCGCTGGTGGAGGGCACGCCGCGCCTTGGCCCCTGCGTCGGGCGCATCGGCAAATTCCTGTGCATCGGGCTGAACTATTCCGACCACGCGGCCGAAACCGGCTCGCCGCTGCCCGAGCATCCCATTCTGTTCCTGAAGGCCAATTCCGCCATCGTCGGCCCCGACGACAGGGTATCGCTGCCCCGCGGGTCGAAGCGCAGCGACTGGGAGGTCGAGCTGGGCGTGGTCATCGGCAAGCGCGCGAAATACGTCAGCGCGCAGGATGCACTGGATCACGTCGCGGGCTATTGCATCGTCAACGACGTGTCCGAGCGCCGCTTTCAGGGCAAGCTTTCGGGCCAGTGGACCAAGGGCAAAAGCTGCGACACCTTCGGCCCCACCGGCCCCTGGCTGGTCACCCGCGACGAGATCGCCGATCCGCAGGCGCTGGACATGACGCTGGACCTGAACGGCGAGCGGATGCAGACCGGCAACACCGCGACGATGGTGTTCAGCGTGGCCGAGATCGTCGCGCATCTGTCCGGGCTGATGACGCTGCATCCGGGCGATGTGATTTCCACCGGCACGCCGCCGGGCGTCGGCATGGGCAAGAAGCCCGATCCGATCTACCTCAAGCCGGGCGACGTCATGGAACTGTGGATCGACGGGCTGGGCCGCCAGCGGCAGGAAGTGGTCGAAGACGACTGAGCCGCCCCCGCTGCCCCGCGCGCGGCGCCATCGCGCGCGGTCCCTTCAGCGGCCCTTGCGCCCTCAAGCAGGGCCCCGTCACTCGGGCCCCGTCACTCAGGGCCCGTCAATCAGGCCCCGTCATTTGCGAAAATCACCCATGTCCAGAATGGGCGATGATTCCAGCTTGCCCGCGTCCAGCAGGGCGGCCACGCGTTCCAGCGCCGCGACGATCATCGCCTGCTCCCAATCCTGAAGACGCTCGAATTCCTCGACATAGCGGTCGTGCAGCGGATCGGGCGCCTTTTCCAGCGCCTCGCGCCCCGCGTCGGCAATGATCACATTGGTCTGGCGCCGGTCGATATGAGAGCGCTGCCGCTCCACCAGGCCCTTGGTGACCAGCCGGTCCACCAGCGTGGTGACAGTGGCCTGGGACACCGCCAACCGCGAAGAGATCTCCTTGGGCGTCGAGGTTCCGGTTTCCGACACGGCCTGAAGCACCCGTATCTGCACCGGCGTCAGCCCCGCCGCGCGCGCCAGATCGCGCCCGTAAAGTTCCGTCGCGCGCAGAATCCTGCGCAACGCGATCAGGCTGATATCGGAGCGTTTCATGAAATACCCAGCGTCAGGCGGTCGACCGAGCGAAATTACCCGTTTGTGCGGATCGGGATCAACCGGAAAACGCGCAAACCTGCCACATGCCTTGACTAGCGAAGTAACTTTCCACGCCGACAGGCCGGAAATTTCATAAAACTGCTATATTTTACCGTTATTTTTGTAATATCGGGCGATGACTGCTTAGCTGGTTGAAATTTCGTCAAGCTAACTATATTAAGGCACTACCCCAACAGCGCAGGAGCAGTGGAAGCAGGCATGACCAAGCAAAACGATACGATGACCTTTCGCAAGCCGACCGCGGAGGATGGCGGCGCGATTTGGGAACTGATCCAGAAGTGCAAGCCGCTCGATGAAAATTCGATGTATTGCAACCTGATCCAGTGCGATCATTTTGCCGACACCTGCGTCCTGGCCGAGCTGGACGGAAAGCTTGCGGGCTGGATTTCGGCCTATGTGCTGCCCAACGATTCGGAGGCGCTGTTCGTCTGGCAGGTCGCGGTCGACAGTTCCGCCCGCGGCCGCGGGCTGGGGCGGCGCATGCTGGCCCATCTGCTGGAGCGCGAGGAATGCAGCGCCGTACAGCGCATGCAGACCACGATCACCAAGGACAACGACGCCTCCTGGGCGCTGTTCAACAGCTTTGCCGACCGCATGGATGCAGACCTCTCGCATGAGGCGCATTTCAAGAAGGAAGAACATTTCAACGGCGCACATGCCACCGAACATATGGTCACCATCGATCTGGCCGAAGAGGCCCCGGTGATCGCCAGCGCCGCCTGATACCGCAGACCTGCCGTGGCAGGGCCCGATCCGGCCCCGCCCCGGCATCAGGCCGCGCCCCACCCCCCTTACATCCGACAATCGGAGGAACCGATATGACGACTGTCACGACAGCCGGAAAAGAGATCTTTGCCCGCCGCGAATCCGAGGCGCGCAGCTACTGCCGCAGCTTCGACACCGTCTTCGCCAAGGCGAAGGGGTCGGTCATGACCGACGTGGAGGGCCGCGAGTATATCGATTTTCTCGCCGGATGCTCTTCGCTCAATTACGGCCATAACGACGACGACATGCAGGCCGCGCTGATCGAGCACATCCAGGCCGACGGCGTGACCCATGGCCTCGACATGTTCACCGACGCCAAGGCGCGCTTCCTGACGGCCTTCGAGGAGATCATCCTCAAGCCGCGCGGCATGGACCACAAGGTGATGATGACCGGCCCCACCGGCGCCAACGCCGTCGAGGCGGCGATCAAGCTGGCGCGCAAGGTCACCGGGCGGCACATGATCGTGTCCTTCACCAACGGCTTTCACGGCATGACGATGGGCGCGCTGGCGGCCACCGGCAACGCGGGCAAGCGCGGCGGCGCGGGTGCCCCGCTGGAAGGCGTGGCCCGGATGCCCTATGAGGGCGCCTTCGGCGAGGATGTCGACACGCTGGCACAGATCGAGATGCTGCTCGACAACCCCTCCTCGGGCATCGACGCGCCCGCCGCCTTCATCGTGGAGCCGGTGCAGGGCGAAGGCGGGCTGAACGCCGCGTCCAAGGAATGGATGCAGGGCATCGCCGCGCTGGCCAAGAAGCACGGCGCGCTGCTGATCGTCGACGACATCCAGGCGGGCTGTGGCCGGACCGGCACCTATTTCAGCACCGAGGAATTCGGCATCGACGCCGACCTCATCACCCAGGCCAAGAGCTTCTCCGGCATGGGGCTGCCCTTTGCCGCGCTGCTGATCAAGCCCGAGCATGACATCTGGAAGCCGGCCGAGCACAACGGCACCTTCCGCGGCAACACCCATGCCTTCGTCACCGCGCGCATCGCGCTGGAGAAGTTCTGGAAAGACGACGCCTTCGCCGCCGAGACCCGTGCCAAGGGCGAGCGGCTGGGCCAGCGCCTGGGCGAGATCGCCCGGCACGTGCCCGGTGCCAGGCCGAAGGGCCGCGGCATGATGCGCGGCATCGACGTGGGCAGCGGCGATCTGGCGGGCCGGATCTGCGCCACCTGCTTCGAGGAAGGGCTGATCATCGAGACATCGGGCGCGCATGACGAGGTCGTCAAAGTGCTCGCCCCCCTGACAACACCCGATGCGCTCATGGAACGCGGGCTGGCCATCCTGGAAGCGGCGGTGCTGAAGCACGCCGCCAAGGGCGCCCCCAAGACCATGACCATCGCAGCGGAGTAAAAGACAATGATTGTACGCGATTTCAACAAGCTCAAGGGAACCGACCGCGACGTGTCCGATGCGCAGTGGTCCTCGGTCCGACTGCTGCTGGCCGACGACAAGATGGGGTTCTCGTTCCACATCACCACGCTGGAAGCGGGCTCGGAGCATACGTTCCACTACAAGAACCACTTCGAGAGCGTCTA
>NZ_JBRBUA010000074.1:0-24943 GCF_052826345.1 Brevirhabdus sp.
AACGTAGACGAAGCCCTGCCACGTCGCCACATAGGTGAAGTCGCTGACCCAGAGCATGTCCGGCGCAGGCACCCGGAACTGGCGGTTCACCTTGTCCAGCGGGCATGGCAGAGCCTTGCCGGGTATTGTCGTCCTGGCTTTCTTGCCGCGAATGATGCCTTCCAATCCCATATCGTTCATCAGTCGTGCCACCGTTATCTGGCCACATCAAAGCCTTCCCGGCGCATCGGGTGCCAGACTTTGCGCACGCCGTAGACCTTTGTAGTTCTGCTCCCAGACGCGGTCGATCTCGGGTCGCAGCGTCTTGTCGCGTTTGGCCCGATCCGACAACAGGTCAGGGTTCGCCCGCTTGGCCATGTGATTGTAGAACGTGGATGGGGCAATCGGCAGGTGCTCGCAGATCGGCTCGACCCCGATATTCCTGTTCTTTTCGATAAAAGGCGATCATGTCCTGGACCGGCGGTCGAGCTCCGCCTGAGCAAAATATGCAGACGCCTTTCGCAGAATCTCATTGGCCTTGACACGAGACACAAGCATTCCCGGGTGCAATCATCTATCACCGCCAGAACCCGGAACTTCCGAGACGCGCCGAAGCTGTCGGACACGAAGTCCAAGGACCAGCGTGCATTTGGATATGCGGCACCAGGCGTCGGTGTTCTTGTCCCGCGCGCCCGTTTCCAGCCGCGCCGTCGTTTCACTGACAACCCTTCCTCGCGGTAGATGCGATACAGCTTCTTGTGGTTCATGATCATGCCTTTGCGTTCCAGTAGAGCGCCAATCCGGCGGTAGCCGAACCGACGCCGCTTGTCGGCGATCTCCTGCATCTCCTTGTGGATTTCGGCCCCGTCCGGCAGGCGTTCTCGCCGCACAGTCTTGGGATCGACACCGACCAGCCGACACGCCCGGCGCTGCGAGATATCATAATCCCGCATCACCCGGCGCGGTTCATTCCGGCCTTCTGCTCCTTGATCATTCCAATGATTTGCGTCTCGGTGAAACGGCTCTTTCGCATGTGTCTGCTCCTTCAGAGTTGGTGCAGACTCTACATCACAGTGAGGGATTTCGCGGGGTGCTGGTCACGACCAGCGCCGTGCGCTGGGGCGAAACTGACCGCGCCTGCAACTAACCTCGAGGGTCGACAGCGATACGCGCGCGGCGGCGTTGCATTGAGCCAGGACCGCTGAGGCGTGCCTCGGGCATGGTTATCCCGTCGCATTCCCGGCTGGCGCGCTGAGGCGTGCCCGATCTG
Source organism: Brevirhabdus sp. (assembly GCF_052826345.1). NCBI lineage: Bacteria > Pseudomonadati > Pseudomonadota > Alphaproteobacteria > Rhodobacterales > Paracoccaceae > Brevirhabdus > Brevirhabdus sp. Next base: position 1,250 of record NZ_JBRBUA010000074.1, read on the forward strand.
CGCGGGATGGTCGGCAAGGTCCGCGCTTCGCCTCCTGCGGGAACTGTGGGGGTCGGGATCGGCGAACTTGTCAAATGCGCCGGAGCAGTGCGATACTTTGACGCAAGTTGACCTGGGAGGAAGGCTATGTGTCGAATATTCGCGGGGCAGGACCCGGAAAATTACCAGCCGGTCACGCGGCGGCTACGGCTCAACGGGCAAAGCACCAGCATCCGGCTGGAACGCGCGTTCTGGGACATCATCGACGAGATCGCCGACGGCGAGGGCGTTTCCGCGCCGGCCTTCGTCTCGAAGTTGCATTCGGAAACGCTCGAACTGCGGGGAGAGACGCCGAATTTCACCTCGCTGCTGCGCTGCGCCTGTCTTATCCGGCAAAGCCAGAGGCCCGGCGCGATGCAGGTCATGGCGGCCGAGTGATGTGCGATGCCTCGCGCGCCCACGCGCGGGTCAAATAATTTCGGCTGTAGTACGCCTCTACTACCCGCGTGCCGAATTGGTTCGCTAGCCTTACCAAAGCCAGGCCGATGGGGCGAAAGAACCGTGGCTGGAATGGCTCCGGTCGTATCGGCCGACGGTGTGGTCCTGCGCGCGCTCGATGTCGCGCGTAGATCGACATGGCAGGCGGGGGGCATCGGATTGCAACCGCCGCTGCCTGCGGATGGCGGGTCGGTTGCGCAGCACCGGCCTGCCGACATGCGGCTGCTCAGGTTTTCTGACCAGTCGCGCCCGGATGCCGCCGCAAATCGGCGCCCGGAACAAGACGCGGACAGACCGCGCGGAATTGAATGGAGGAGGATACCAATGAAATATTTGCTGAGCGCCGCCGCTGTTGGCAGCTTGATGATCGGCAGCGCGCTTGCGCAGTCGAACCTGGAAAAGCTGGGGGCCTTCAAGGTCACGGGCACCAAGGACCACACCGTCGTGGAGCAGAACACCCCCGAGGCGGATTCGCTGCGCGAGGTTCTCAAGGGCATCAAGCTGCCCGACGGCTTCAAGATCGAGCTTTACGCCCTGGTCCCCGACGCGCGCCACATGGCGATGGCGCCGCAGGGCACGGTGCTGTTCGTGGGCACGAAAAAGACCAAGGTCTGGACCGTCATGGACCGCAACCGCGACCGCGTGGCCGATGAGGTTAAGGATTTCGCCCCTTCGCTGGAATTCGACGTGCCGAACGGCGTGGCCTTTTCCAAGGACGGCTTTCTGTTCATCGCCGAGCGCAACCGCGTGATGATGTATCCCGCCGCCGAATTCTTTCAGGAAAGCCCCGATGTGGTCGCCGTGCCCATCGTCCCGCAGGGCGAGCTGATCCCCGTGGAGGAGGAAAGCTACAACCACACCGCGCGCGTGGTGAAGGTGGGCCCCGACGACAAGCTCTATATCTCGCTGGGGCAGCCGTTCAACGTGCCGCCGCCCGAAAAGATGGACCTCTACAACAAGGTCGGCATGGGCGGCATCATCCGCATGAACCGTGACGGCACCGGCCGCGAGGTCTACACCCGCGGCGTGCGCAATTCGGTCGGTCACGATTTCCAGCCCGGCACCGGCGATCTGTGGTTCACCGACAACCAGGTCGACGGCATGGGCGACGACATCCCGCCCGGCGAGATCAACCACCAGACCAAGGCCGGGCAGAACTTCGGCTTTCCGTGGTACGGCGGCGGATCGACCCGCACCAATGAATACAAGGACCAGGAGGTGCCGGCCGATGTGGTGATGCCCGCGTCGGAAACCGTGGCGCATGCCGCGGATCTGGGGATGACCTTCTACACGGGCGACATGTTCCCGGCCAAGTACAAGAACGCCATCTTCTCGGCGCAGCACGGGTCCTGGAACCGCACGACGCCGGTTGGCGCGCGCGTGATGGTCACCTTCATCGACAAGGAGGGCAAGGCCACCACGCAGCCCTTCGCCGAGGGCTGGATCGACAAGAACGGCGAATATGACGGACGGCCGGTCGATGTCGCCATGATGAAGGATGGCTCGCTGCTGGTGTCGGACGACCTGGCAGGCGCGATCTACCGGATCAGCTATTCGCAGTAACCGCCCACGGCGCCCGGTCGGGTTTCCGGCCGACCCTTCACACGGAACATCATTCGCATGACCCACTCACCCACTTTTCGCACCTTCGTCACGGGGGCCGCGCTGGCGGTTTCCGTGGCGGGGGCGGCGCAGGCCGCCGATCCCGAGAACGGTCGGAAACTCGCCCGGCAATGTTCGGTCTGCCACGGCAAGGACGGCATCGCCAAAGACCCCGAGGTGCCCAATCTGGCCGGACAATCCGCGTTCTACACCGAAAAGGCGTTGAAGGATTTCCAGTCCGGCGCGCGGGAAGACCGTCGCATGACGCTCATGGCGAAACCCCTGAGCGACGAGCAGATCGCGGATCTCGCCGCCTGGTACGAATCGATCGAAGTCGTCGCCACGGTGCCGCAGAAATAGGCCTTTGCCGTATGGCAGGGCCGTGAAGGACATGCGCGTCACGCGTGTGTCCTTCACGAATGTGTTCTACGATGGCCGCCCGGCACATCGCGGTCCCGGAGACGGCTCGCGCACGACAGATCAATCGGGGCGGATATGAAAATCCATGTCACCAGCGTTTTCGTCGATGACCAGGCCAAGGCCCAAAGGTTCTACACGGAAATCCTTGGCTTCACCGTGAAGCATGACATTCCTCTGGACGAACATCGCTGGTTGACCGTTGTGTCCGCGGACGACCCGGAGGGGGCCGAATTGCTGCTCGAACCCGGCGGCCATCCGGCTGTAGGGCCGTACAGGAAAGCGATCTTCGCCGACGGCATCGCCGCGCATTCCTTTCAGGTGCAAGACCTCGATGCGGAATGGATGAAGCTGACCGGCCGGGGCGTGATGTTCGTGACCGAACCGATGGATGCGGGAAGCGTCCACAGGGCCGTTTTCGATGACACCTGCGGCAATCTCATCCAGTTGATCCAGATGAAGGAAGGCTGAACCGGCCTGATCGTTGACCGGGCGAGCCGGCAAATCGCTGGCCCTGTCGGGGCCTCGGGCGGTTCGGGCGAGCCCGGAGGCGGTGTGGTGGCGGCTGATGGTGCGCGGCCCCGGTCCGATTTGCGACAGCGCCGGTCGCGGCGCGCGTCACACGCGGGGGCGTGTTCTGTCGCACCTCCAGGTTGCGGGCGGCGGCGCGTACCTCATGCGTTTTGCGGGGTGTCCGGGGCGGGCGGCGGGGAAGGTGGTCGCGCCCAAAAATCCCGACTTTTTTAGTTGGTGATTATTGCCAAGTGTTTTTATCTGGAATATACGAGGGTCAACGCGTCCCGCGATCCGGGGGGTGAGGTTGGAACGAAGAGGAACTCAAAGTGACTGAACGCAAGCAAATCCGTACCGTGAGCGCCCAGCGCATGATTGGCCTGGGAGCCGCGGCCATGATCGTGGCCACCCCGGCCGTCGCGGCGCGCCAGGGGGCATTTTCCGCTGAATTGCAGGGGGTGCCGGTAATTCTGGCGTCCTCCGACGTCGGTGGCGGCGAAGGGGGCGAGGGCGGAGAAGGCGGCGAGGGCGCCAAAGCCGCCGCCAAACCGGCAGCCGCGAAAGCCGCGGGTGGCGGCGAGGGCGAGGGCGCCTCGAGTGAGGATACCGAGATTTCCCTGCTGCGCGATCTGGGCTTCATGACCGGGCACATGCGCGCGGGTCTCGCCCTCTATGAGGCGGGCGATCTGGAGGCCGCGAAAACCCATATGGGCCACCCGCTGAAGGAGAAATACGCCGCCGTCGAAGAGCCGCTGGAAGATCTGAAAATGGACAGCCTGCGCGATGACATCGCCGCGCTGAGCGACGCGGTCGAGGCCGGGCAGGATGCCGCGCAGGTGCGCGCCAGGTTCGACGCCGTTATCGCCAAGACCGACGAGGCCCGCGCCGCAAGCAACGCCAGCGCGCGCGACACGCTGATGGCGCTGTCGCAGCTGACCCGCATCGCGGCGGACGAATACAGCATGGGCGTCAAGGACGGCAAGATCGAGAACCTGCATGAGTATCAGGACAGCTGGGGCTTCATCGAAACGGTGAAGGTACAGGCCGATGCGCTGGCGAAATCCGACGACGCGAATATCGCCGGAGCGGCGACCGAAGTGGGCGATCTGGCGCGGGCACTCGATGCGGCTTACGGCGATCTGCAGGGGACGGGCGAAATGGATGCCGATCCCACGCTGATCTACGCCGCCGCGGCGCGGATGGAGCTGGCTGCGCTGGGTCTGAACTGACCATGGTTGCCGTGATCGGGAATGTCCTGACCGGCGTGGAGGTGGCGGCCCTGCGGGAGGCCGCCGCCACTTTGGCCTTTCAGGACGGGCGCGCGACGGCGGGCAGATACGCGAAAGACGTCAAGCAGAACGAGCAGGCCAGGGGCGGTGCCGCGCTCGAGGCCATACTGGAGAAAGTGCGCACCGCGCTCGACGGTCATGAGCTGTTCCGCTCCATCGCGCGGCCGCGCCATTTCACCCGCATGTTGCTGTCGCGCTACGGGCCGGGCATGGAATATGGCGCGCATGTCGACGATGCCATCATGGCGGGTGCGCGCACCGACATGTCCTTCACCCTCTATCTGAGCGAGGAAGACAGCTACGACGGCGGCGGGCTGATCATTCAGGACGCGGTCGAGGAACGCCGCTTCCGCCTCGCGCCGGGGGATCTGGTGCTTTATCCCACGTCGGCGCTGCACCGGGTGGAGCCCGTTACCGAAGGCACGCGACTGGCCGTGGTGGGCTGGGTGCAAAGCTGGGTGCGCGATCCCGCGCAACGCGAGGTGCTGCACGATCTGGATGTCGCCGCGGCCGCGGTTTTTGCCCAGGCCGGCAAGTCGGCGCATTTCGACCGGCTTCACAAGGCCAAGACGAACCTCTACCGCATGTGGGCGGAGGGTTGAGCAAGAGCTGAATCCCCGCCCGCGATACGAGGCCCCGTAGCGCGCGCCTCACTGGCGCATGAAGAGAGGCCGCAGACCCATGCGAAGGGCGGCCCTCATCGCCCTGACACCCCCGGGCGCGCCCCCCGAAGCGCCGCCCGACACGCCCCGAGACGCCCCCGACACGCCCGTGGGGCGGCCGCGGGGCGGCCGCGGGGCGCCGCCGAGACGCCTCCGGCCCGCCATGCGGTGTCGGCGCGGCGGACGGCTGACCAAACCCCATTCATGGAAACGATTTACAAACCCCGTCACCTGCGCTTTGCTGTGCGTGGGCGGCGCGGGGTCTACGCCCTCGGTCGCATGTCGGGCCTCGCGGGGCCGGATCGGGTTTAAACGATTGAAGGACGCCATATGCAACTGACAGATCACCGCGACATTGCCGCAGACCGCGCCACGGTCTGGGCCGCGCTGTTCGACCCCGAAATCCTGAAAGCCTGCGTGCCCGGCTGTCAGGAAATGACCGGCAACCCCGAAGACGGGTTCGAGGCCGTCGTCGTCCAGAAGGTCGGGCCGGTCAAGGCGACGTTCAAGGGTCATGTCACCCTGTCCGATGTGGTCGAGGGCGAAAGCTGCACCATCTCGGGCGAGGGCAAGGGCGGCGCCGCGGGATTCGCCAAGGGCGGGGCCAAGGTGCGGCTGTCGGACCATGACGCGGGCGGCACGCGGCTGGATTACGATGTGGAGGCCAAGGTGGGCGGCAAGCTGGCGCAGCTGGGCTCGCGCCTGATCGACGGGTTCGCCAAGAAGATGGCCGATCAGTTCTTCGAGAACTTCAAAACCGTCGTCGAAGGCCCCGCCGACGGTGAGGGTGAGGGCGAGGGTGCGGCGGATGCCGAGCTCAAGGAAAAGAAGGGCTGGCTGCGCGCGCGTCTCGGGCGCGACTGACGGCGGGCCCGGCGCAAGATACAAAGGTTCAAGGAGGATTCCATGACGAGCGTAAAGATGACCGTGAACGGCCGCGAGGTTTCGGGCGAGGTCGAGGGCCGCACGCTGCTGGTGCAGTTCCTGCGCGACGGCCAGGGCCTGACGGGCACGCATGTCGGTTGTGACACCAGCCAGTGCGGCGCCTGCGTCGTGCATGTCGACGGCGAGGCGGTGAAGGCCTGCACCATGCTCGCCGCCGAGGCCGACGGCGCCCAGGTGCGCACGATCGAGGGCATGGCCAACGAGGATGGATCGCTTTCGACCATCCAGCAGGCGTTCCAGGATCACCACGGGCTTCAGTGCGGCTATTGCACGCCGGGGATGGTGATGTCGGCGGCGGCGCTGCTCAAGGACAACCCGAAACCGTCCGAACATGAAGTGCGCGAATATCTGGAGGGCAACATCTGCCGCTGCACGGGCTACCATAACATCGTCAAGGCGATCATGGCGGCCTCTGGTCAGGATGTGTCCCGGATCGCCGCAGAATAACGCCGCGCCGCCGGACTGCATAGAATGAACTCGGGGCCGCATGCGTCGCATGCGGGCACGATTGTTGTACTTCCAGGGAGGATTTACCATGCCTAAAGACAGCGGCATCGGCGCCAGCACCAAGCGGCGCGAGGACGTCAGGTTCCTGACCGGCACCGGAAATTACACCGATGACATCAACGTCCGGGGTCAGGCCTATGTCTACTTCGTGCGCAGCGAGGTGGCGCATGGGCGGATCAAGGGCATCGACAGCACCGCCGCCGCAGCGATGCCGGGCGTGGCGCGCATCTTTACCGGCGACGATTTCGAGGGCGTCGGCGGCATTCCCTGCGGCTGGCAGATCACCGACCGGCAGGGCAATCCGATGCAGGAACCCGCCCACCCGGTGCTGGCGCGCGGCAAGGTGCGCCATGTGGGCGATCCCATCGCCGCGGTGGTGGCCGAAACCTATGACCAGGCCCGCGACGCGGGCGAGGCGCTGGAGATCGACATCGAGGAGCTGCCCGCCGTCATCGACATGAAAAAGGCGGTCGCCGAGGGCGCCACCAAGGTGCATGACGATCTGGACAGCAACCTGTGCTATGATTGGGGTTTCGTCGAGGAAAACCGCGACGCCGTGGATGAGGCGATCCGGGGCGCCCACCACGTCACCACGCTGGAACTGGTCAACAACCGGCTGATCGCCAACCCGATGGAGCCGCGCGTGGCCGTCGGGGATTTCAACCCGGCAAGCGGCGACAGCACGCTTTACACCACCTCGCAGAATCCGCATGTGATCCGCCTGCTGATGGGCGCGTTCGTGCTGGGCATCCCCGAACACAAGCTGCGCGTCGTGGCTCCCGATGGGGGCGGCGGCTTCGGCACCAAGATCTTGCACTACGCCGAAGAGGCCTTCTGCACCTTTGCCGCGAAACAGCTGAAGCGGCCGGTCAAATGGACGTCGACCCGTAGCGAGGCCTTCATGTCGGACGCGCATGGCCGCGACCATGTGACCAAGATCGAACTGGCGATGGACGAGCAGGGCAATTTCCTGGCGCTGCGCACCGAAACCTATGCGAACATGGGGGCTTACCTGTCGACCTTCGCGCCGTCGGTGCCGACATGGCTGCACGGCACGCTGATGGCGGGCAACTACAAGACGCCGCTGATCTACGTGAACGTGAAGGCGGTGTTCACCAACACCGTGCCGGTGGATGCCTATCGCGGCGCCGGCCGGCCGGAGGCCACCTATCAGCTGGAACGCGTGGTGGACAAGGCCGCACGGGAAATCGGAATGGACCCGGTGGAGCTGCGGCGCAAGAACTTCATCACCGAATTCCCCTATGCCACGCCGGTGGCGGTGGAATACGACACCGGCGACTATCACGCCACGAAGGACAAGCTGACCGAGATCGCCGATTTCGCCGGGTTCGAGGCGCGGCTGGCCGCATCCAAAAAGAACGGCAAGCTGCGCGGCCTTGGCATCAACTGCTATATCGAGGCCTGCGGCATCGCACCCAGCAACCTGGTGGGCCAGCTGGGCGCGCGGGCGGGGCTCTACGAATCCGCGACCGTGCGCGTCAACGCGACCGGCGGGCTTGTGGTGATGACCGGCAGCCACAGCCACGGGCAGGGGCATGAAACGGCCTTCCCGCAGGTCATCGCGGATATGATCGGCATTCCCGAGGATATGGTCGAGATCGTCCACGGCGATACCGCCAACACGCCGATGGGCATGGGCACCTACGGCTCGCGCTCGCTCGCGGTGGGGGGCTCCGCCATGGTGCGCGCGACCGAGAAGATCATCAACAAGGCCAAGAAGATCGCGGCCCACATGATGGAGGCCTCGGAAGGCGATATCGAGCTGAAGGATGGCAAGTTCACCGTCGCGGGTACCGACAAGTCGCTGGCCTGGGGCGATGTCACCCTTGCGGCCTATGTGCCGCACAACTACCCGCTGGAGGATATCGAGCCGGGGCTGGAGGAGACGGCGTTCTATGACCCCGCGAACTTCACCTACCCCTCGGGCGCCTATGCCTGCGAGGTCGAGCTGGACCCTGAAACCGGCCATGTCACCATCGAGCGTTTCGCCGCCGCCGATGATTTCGGCAATATCGTCAACCCGATGATCGTGACCGGACAGGTGCACGGCGGCATCGCCCAGGGTATCGGCCAGGCGCTGATGGAGGGCTGCGTCTATGACGCGGACGGGCAGCTGCTGTCGGGCAGCTACATGGATTACGCGATGCCCCGGTCGAGCGATCTGCCGTTCTTCACGGTCGACCATTCCTGCCAGACGCCCTGCACGCACAACCCGCTGGGGGTGAAGGGCTGCGGCGAGGCCGGCGCCATCGGATCGCCGCCCGCAGTGGTCAATGCGGTGGTTGACGCGCTGCAACGCGGCGGTCACCCTGTGACGCATATCGACATGCCGCTGAGCCCCGGACGGGTCTGGGCGGCAATGAACGGCGGCGCCGGCGCGGACCGCTCCGGCAGCATGGAAGAGCGCGCCGTCGGCGGCGCGGCCTGAGAAAGGATCACGAAAATGTACGCATTCGATTTCGAACGGCCCACAACCGTCGCCGACGCCGTCGCGGCGCTGAAGGCCGAGGACGCGCAGGCGCTGGGCGGCGGGCAGACGATCATCCCGACGCTGAAACAACGGCTCGCGATGCCCTCCAAGATGGTCAGCCTGACCGGCATCGAGGAGATGAAGTTCGTCCGCACCGACGATCAGGGCCGGATCTGCGTGGGCGGGGCGACGCCGCATGTCACGGTCGCGCGCGAAACGGCGCAGAGCTATCCGGCGCTCAGCTATCTGGCCGGGCGCATCGGCGATCCGGCGGTGCGCAACCGCGGCACCATCGGCGGATCGCTGGCCAACAACGATCCCTCGGCCTGTTACCCGGCCGGGGTGCTTGCCTCGGGCGCCACCATCGTCACCGACCGGCGCGAGATCGCGGCGGACGATTATTTCCAGGGCATGTTCACCACCGCGCTGGAAGAGGGCGAGATCATCACCGAGGTGCGTTTCCCCGTGCCGCAGGGCGCCCGTTACGAGAAGTTCATCCAGCCCGCGTCCCGCTTTCCGCTTGTGGCGGTGTTCGTGGCGAAATTCGCCGGGGGCGTGCGCGTGGCCGTCACCGGCGCCTCCGAGGAGGGGGTGTTCCGCTGGAGCGAGGCGGAGCAGGCGCTGTCGTCGAATTTCGCCGCCGAGGCGCTGGACGGGTTGTCGGCGGATCCCTCGGGGATGATCGGCGATCTGCACGGCAGCAAGGACTACCGTGCGCATCTGGTCGGGGTGATCGCCAGACGCGCGGTGCGCGCCATCGGCTGACCGGCCCGTGCGGTTCAAAGGTGCGGGGGCGTCGCCCCCGGACCCCCGGATATTTTCGACCAGAAGAACAAAAGGCCCCGCGATGCCGTGCTTCCGGGTGAGGGGCGGATGCCCGGCGGTGTGGCCGGGTCAGCGCACGCAGCGCGGCAAACCCGAGGGCGCGCACTGGCAATCCCGAGAGAATGTGATATCTGGTCGTCCTGTTCAATCGGTCAGCACGAGTGCCGCACATGCCGCAGGACGCCCCTTCCGGGCCAGATGAGAACGACGGCGCCCCGGCGGGGCCGCGCGACATGGCGTTCATCAGCGTCGTTTCCCCCATGCACAACGAGGCCGGCAACGTGGACGCGCTGGTCGCCGAGCTTGAGCGCGCCTGTATGCCGCTCGGCCGGGTCGAGGTCGTGCTGGTCGACGACGGGTCCACCGACGACACGGCGGCGCGCATTGCCGATCTGCAGGCGACACGCCCCTGGCTGCGGCTGATCCGGCACGAAAGGGCCGCGGGCCAGTCGGCGGCGATTCATTCTGGCGTGCTGATGGCGCGGGGCGGTCTGATCTGCACGCTGGACGGCGACGGGCAGAACCCGCCAGACCAGATCCCCGCGCTCGTCACCGCGTTCCGGCGACATGAGGCGTCGCCCGGGGCCGCGGCGCTCGGTCTGGTGGCGGGGCAGCGCGTCGGCCGGCAGGACACGCTGTCCAAGCGGCTGGCGTCGCGTGCGGCCAACGGGCTGCGATCGGCCCTGCTGGATGACGGCACGCGCGACACCGGCTGCGGGCTGAAGGCGTTTCGCCGCGATGCCTTTCTGGCGCTGCCGTTTTTCGATCACATGCACCGCTATCTGCCGGCGCTGTTCAAGCGCGACGGCTGGCGCGTGGCCCATGTCGATGTCACCCATCGCGCGCGCGGGGCGGGGGCATCGAAGTATTCCAACTTTCAGCGGGCCATGGTCGGAGTGTCGGACATTCTTGCGGTCGCCTGGCTGATCCGGCGCCGCAAGACCGCCCGCCCGACCGAACAACGCGCGATCCACCCGGAGAGCCGCGATGTTTGAGTGGGTGGAATGGCTTGAAAGGGTGTTCAAGGTCACCACCGTCACGGAGCTTGTCTGGGTCGGAGTGGGGTTGCTGGGGCAGGTGATGTTTTCCATGCGCTTCATCTTGCAGTGGATCGTCTCCGAGAAGGAGCGCAAGTCGGTGATCCCGACGTCGTTTTGGTATTTCTCGATCGGCGGCGGGCTGATCCTGCTGGCCTATGCCATCTATCGGCGCGACCCGGTGTTCATGCTGGGCCAGGCGATGGGGCTGATCGTCTATGCGCGCAACCTCTACCTGCTGCATATGGAGCGCAAGCGTTCTGCTGTCTGAGACGCGAAACACCGACCGTTCCGCGGTGAACTGGGGAATTGCGGCCTTTGCGCTGATCACGGCGCTGCGGCTGCTTTCGCTGGTCTTCACGCGGGTGGAGCTGTTCGTCGACGAGGCGCAGTACTGGCTTTGGGGGCAGTCGCTCGATTTCGGCTATTACTCGAAACCGCCGCTGTTCGCCTGGGTCATCCGCGGGGTGACGGATCTTGCGGGGAGCGACGCGCCCTTCTGGATACGCGCGCCGGGGCCGGTGCTTCATGCGGTGACGGGCGGTCTGATCTGGGCCATCGCGGCGCGGTTCGCGCGGCCCTGGCCCGCGATGCTGACGGGGCTGGCCTATCTGACCATGCCGGGGATCGCGGTGGGCAGCCTGCTGTTTTCCACCGATACGGTGATGCTGCCGTTCTTTGCCCTGTCGCTGGGGCTGTTCCTGCGGCTGTCGGGGCGCGCGTCCTGGCCGCTGGCGGCGCTGATGGGCTTTTCCCTGGGACTGGGGATGATGGGAAAATATGCGGCCGTCTATCTGCTGCTGGGGGTTGGGTTGAGCGCGCTGCTGGTGCCGAAGGCGCGGATTTCCGGGCGCGATGCCCTCGTTGCGCTGGGGGCGCTGCTGATCGCGATTTCACCCAACCTGTGGTGGAACGCGATGCATGGGCTGTCGACGCTCGGCCATACGCTCGACAATGTGGAATGGGTGCGCGACCCGGCGCGGCAGACCGAGTTCAGCCTGGGCGATCTGGCCGAGTTTCTGGGAGGGCAGTTCGCCTTCTTCGGGCCGGTGCTGTTCGCGGCCTATCTGCTGCTGCTGCCCGCTGCGTGGCGCCGCGGCGATGCCCTGTCGCGCGTGTTGGTGCTTTTGTCCTTTCCGATCCTGGCGCTGGTCAGCGCGCAGGCCTTCATGTCGGGGGCCTATGCCAATTGGGCGGCGACCGCCTATGTCGGGGCCACGCTGTTGATCGTGCCGCTGCTCTACCGAAGGGCGCCGCGCGTTCTGGCGTTTTCCCTTGCGGTGAACATCGCGATTTCCACGGCTTTGCCGGTGGCCGGTCTGATGGCGGACACGCTGCGGATCGGCGGCGGCGGCGGCTTGCTGCTGGAACGCTACGTGGGACGGGACGAAATGGCGCGGCGGGTCTTCGCCGCGGCGCGCGGGCAGGGGGTGCGGGCGATCCTGGCGACCAACCGCGATGTGCTCGCCGATCTGACATACCGTGCGCTGGGCACCGGGCTTGTCGTCTATTCGACCCCGCCCGAGGGGCCGCCCCAGAACCATTACGCACAACGCGCAGCCCTGCCGGAGAGCTTTACCGGCGATCTGCTGTTCGTGGCCGAGAAGGGACTGCCCGAAGGCTGCACCGGGCGCGCGGCCGGTCGGTTGAGCCCTGAAGACGGGGCCTACCGCAAGCGCCCGATGACCTTGTGGCGCGCGCCCGCGGCGTGCTGGAACGCGCCACCGCCCGACCGGCCGATCCAGCCGCGTTAGGCGCGGCGGCCGGAATAGCGCGCCTGCCATTCGTCGCGCTGGTCGTCCGAGATCTTGGTGAAGAGGACGTCCGGCACCGAGAAGGCATGACCCGCGGGCAACGCCGACAGCGCGGCCTCCACGTCGTCGGGCCAGCTGTCGTCGTCGGTCGACAGCGCCGTCATCATGCTCACCGCCGCGTCGGGGATGAACGGGCGGGAGATCACGGCGTAAAGGCGGATCAGGTTCAGCGACAGCCGGATCGAGGCGGCCGCGCCCTCGGGGTTGGTCTTGAACAGCGTCCAGGGCGCGGCGGCTTGCAGGTATTCGTTGCCCGCCACCCAGATCGCGCGCAATTCGGACGCGGCCTTGCGGATCTCGATCGCTTCCATATGCGCCTCGTACCGGCGCAGGCGTTGGGTCAGATCCGCGATCAGCGCGGCTTCGGCCGGACCGTGGGCGCCGCCGTCGGGAACGGTCTCGCCGAATTTGGAGCGGCAGAACTTGGTCACGCGGCTGACGAAATTGCCCAGCACGTCGGCCAGGTCCTTGTTGACCCCGGCCTGGAAGTTTTCCCAGGTGAATTCGCTGTCGGAGTTTTCCGGCGCATGGCTCAGCAGCCACCAGCGCCAGTAATCCGACGGCAGGATTTCCAGCGCCTGATCCATGAAGATGCCGCGCCCCTGGCTGGTGGAAAACTGCCCGCCGTCGTAGTTCAGGTAGTTGAACGACTTGATGTAGTCGACCAGCTTCCACGGATCGCCCGAGCCCATGATCGTGGCCGGAAAGCTGAGCGTGTGGAACGGCACGTTGTCCTTGCCCATGAACTGGACGTAGCGCACGTCATCCGCGCCCTTGTCGGTGCGCCACCAGCTTTGCCATTCGGCCTCCGAGCGGCCGTTGGCGTGGGCCCATTCCTGGGCGGAGGCGATATATTCGATGGGCGCGTCGAACCAGACGTAGAAAACCTTGCCTTCCATGCCCGACCAGTCCTGCTCGCCGCGCTTGACCGGCACGCCCCAATCCAGATCGCGGGTGATCCCGCGGTCGCGCAGCCCCTCGCCATCGTTGAGCCACTTGCGCGCAATGGAGGTCGTCAGGATCGGCCAGTCGGTCTTGGCGTCGATCCAGCTTTCGAGAGCGCCGCGCATCTGGCTTTGCCTGAGGTAGAGATGCTTGGTTTCGCGCACCTCCAGATCGGTCGATCCCGAAATCGCGCTGTGCGGCGCGATCAGGTCGGTGGGGTCGAGCTGCTTGGTGCAGTTCTCGCACTGATCGCCGCGCGCCTTGTCGTAGCCGCAGTTGGGGCAGGTGCCCTCGATATAGCGGTCGGGCAGAAAGCGGCCGTCGGCGTGCGAATAGACCTGACGTTCCGATTTTTCCTCGATCAGGTCGTTGTCGGCCAGCCGCCCCGCGAAATATTGCGTCAGCACGTGGTTCTGCGGACTGGAGGAGCGGCCGAAATGGTCGAAGGACAGGCCGAATCCGCGGGCGAGCTCTGCCTGGGTCGCGTGCATCTCGGCGCAATATTGCGCGACCGGCTTGCCCGCCTTGGCGGCGGCCAGCTCCGCCGGGGTGCCGTGTTCGTCGGTGGCGCACAGGAACATCACGTCATGCCCGCGCTGACGCATGTAGCGGGCATAAAGATCCGCGGGCAGCTGGCTGCCGATCAGATTGCCCAGATGTTTGATCCCGTTGATGTAGGGAATGGCGGAGGTGACGAGAATTCTTGCCATATGCGCGGTCCTTGAAAAGCTGAACACGCTTTAGCGCAGCCGCGCGCCGCGTGCCACCCGCCAAACGAGGCGGGCGCCGATGCGGGGGCGGGCTGCCTTCCGAGGGCGTCGCGCCCGAGGCGCCTAATGCGGTTGCCTGTCCTCGCCGCGCGGGGCGCGGTCGCGGCTGCGCCCCAGCAGCCGCCCGATGGTGAAGCTGGTGCGCGGCATCCAGACATAGCGCGTGCGCCGCACGACCGTGGGCCGCGCGCGCATCCGCGTCAGGCCGAACACGATCAGCACGCCGTGTCCGGCCGCGATGAAGGTGAACAGCGCCGCCGGCCCATAGGCCGCGATCAGCCCGGAGGCCAGCAACGGGCTGGCGATCGCACCGACCGCGAAGAAGAACATCAGCGCGGCGGACAGTTCGACCCGCTCGTTCTCGTCGGCGAAATCATGGGCATGTGCGGCGGACACCGAATAGATCGGGAAGGTGGCAAAGCCGAACGCCACCGCCGCCAGCATCACCCCCCAGGTCCCCATCCCCGAGGCCGCCACCGTGGTCGCGCAGGTGAGGATGGCGGCGGCCGACAGCCCGATCAGCACCATGCGCCGGTCGTATTGGTCCGCCAGCCAGCCCAGCGGATATTGCGCCACCGCGCCGCCCGCCACGAAGGCCGCGAGGAAAAAGCCGATTTGGTCGGGGCGCAGGCCGACCTCCTGCCCGTAGATCGGCCCGACCATGCGAAAGGCGGCGCTGGTCAGGCCCGCCACCATCGCACCCGCCGCCGCCAGCGGCGAGCGCGTGATCGCAAGCTGCGGGCGCAGGCGCGGGGCCTCGGGGGTCTGGGGCGGGCGCACGCGTGTCAGGGTCAGCGGCAGCAGCGAGGCCACGCAGAGCAGCGCCAGCAGGTTGTAGGAGACATAGCGGGCCGGGCTCAGCACCCCGATCATCAGCTGCGCCAGCAGCGACGCGCCCATGTCCACGACCCGGTATATTCCCATCGTGCGCCCGCGGGTCGCGTTGGACACTTTGGAATGCAGCCAGCTTTCGATGATCGTATAGCATCCGGCCACGCAGAGCCCCGTCGCCACACGCATCAGCGCCCAGAACCACGGGTCGATGACCAGCATATGCGCCAGCAACCCGATCGCGCCCGCCGCCGTCAGCGCCGCGAAGGCGCGCGAATGGCCGACCGAACCCATCAGGCGCGGCGCCCACCAGCAACCGATGAAAAATCCCACGAAATGGGCCGAACCCAACACGCCGACCTGGGTGCGGGTGAATCCCAGCTCCAGCCCCGACAGCGCGTCCAGCGGTCCCACGCCCCCCGAGGACAGCTGCAACAGCGCCACCGAAAGCAGCAGGGCCGCGAAGGAGATGATCACACGCATCGAACCGCTCTTTCCGACAGTGCATTGTCCGGGACGGGGCTGCAGGGCGCTGGTGCCGCTTCGACAGATCGCCTCGAATTGAGGTAAAAAGCAAGGCTGATTAAGGGGCCTCCCGCGGTCGATCGGGCACCGGTGCCGGGGAAAAAAATTTTTCGTTAATCACATTCAAATATAGACATATAACTGGAACACTTGCGGGCTTTGCCTTAGGCTTGCCCCCAAGGCAACTTAGGGAGGAAAGCCGACCATGAGAAAACTGTTTGCAATGATCTTCACGGCGCTGGCGCTGACGACGGCCGCGGCACATGCCGCCGAACCCCACCGTCTGGCCATTCACGTCGACGAAAACGACCCCAAGGTGATGAACATGGCGCTCAACAACGTCAAGAACGTCGCCGCCTACTACAAGGAAAAGGGTGAGGAGGTCATCATCGAGGTGGTCGCCTACGGCCCCGGCCTGAACATGTTCGTCGCCGACAAGAGCCCGGTGAAGGACCGTATCTCCTCGATGTCGCTGGAACTGGACAATGTTTCGTTTTCGGCCTGCGGCAACACGCATGAGGCGATGAAGAAAGCGGCGGGTGGCGATGTGCCCCTGATTTCGGAGGCCAAGCTGGTGCCCTCGGGCGTCGTGCGTCTGATGGAATTGCAGGAAGAGGGCTATTCCTACGTTCGCCCCTGATCGGTCGCGCGCCCCGCAGCCAGGCTGCCGGGCCCGGATCAGGGCAAGGATGGCATAGAACCATCATGATGACGCCGCAGCACCCTGCCGTGCTGCGGCGTTTCTTGTGCCGCATGGGCAGCAGCGCGCCCATCCGCGCGCCCATCCGCGCGCCCGTCCGCGCGCGCTGCTGCCGGGACCGCGCCATCGCCCCCCGCGCCACCGCTCCCCGCGCCACCGCCCCCCGCGCTGCGGTTTCGCGGGCGTGCCCGATTTCCGCTTGCGCCATGCGGCCAAATCGCTTCCCCTTCGGGCCATTCGCGATGCCCAACGAGAGAGAGGACCGCCCGTGCCGCTGACCATGAACCGCGACGTTTTCATCACCTGCGCCGTGACCGGATCGGGCGGCACCCAGGACCGCAGCCCGCATGTGCCGCGCAGCCCGGCGGAAATCGCCGCCAGCGCCATCGACGCGGCCAGGGCGGGTGCGGCGGTGGTGCATTGCCACGTGCGCGATCCCGATAGCGGCGCACCGTCGCGCAGGCTCGACCTCTACCGCGAGGTGACCGACCGGATCCGGGCCGCGGAGATCGATGTGGTTCTGAACCTGACCGCGGGCATGGGCGGCGACATCGTCTTCGGCGGGCCCGACGCGCCGCTGCCGCTGGCGGACGGCACCGACATGATCGGCGCCGAGGCGCGCGTGGCGCATGTGGCGCAATGCCTGCCCGAGATCTGCACCCTCGATTGCGGCACGATGAATTTCGCCGAGGCCGATTACGTCATGACCAACACCCCCGGCATGTTGCAGGCGATGGGCCGGCGCATGACCGAACTGGGCGTGAAGCCGGAAATCGAGGCCTTCGACACCGGGCATCTGTGGTATGCGAAGCAGCTGGTGCGCGACGGCGTGCTTGACGCGCCGGCGCTGGTGCAGCTGTGCATGGGCGTGCCCTGGGGTGCGCCCGACGATCTGAATACCTTCATGGCGATGGTCAACAACGTGCCGGACGACTGGAGCTTTTCGGCCTTCGGGTTGGGGCGCAACCAGATGCCCTATGTCGCGGCTTCGGTGCTGGCGGGGGGCAACGTGCGCGTCGGGCTGGAGGACAACCTGATGTTGGACCGCGGTGTCATGGCGACCAACGCGCAACTGGTGGAACGTGCCGTGGGCATCATCGAGAATCTGGGCGCCCGCGTGATCGGACCGGGCGAAGTGCGCGACAGGCTGGGATTGGTGAAACGCGCGCCGGTGTCGGCTTGATCCGCGCGCGGCTGGCGGGATCGGCGGGGCTTGCGCTGATCGCGCTGGGCGCCTGCACCACAACGGGCACCGCGCCCGCCTTTCGCAACCCGGATGCCCCGATCGCATCGACGACCCGGTTCGATCCGGTGGCCTTTGCGGGGCAATGGCACCCGGTCGCGGGCTTCGGCGCCGAACATCAGGGCGCGGTCACCATCACCCAGGCACACCCCGGCGGCTTTTCCATCGCGCAAGGCGCAGGGGCGCCGCCCCGGGCGGCCGCTCTTTCGGGGCCCGGCCGGTTCCGCATCGCGGGGCAGGCGGCAGAGCGTTGGGTGCTCTGGACGGATGCGGATTATCGCACCGCGGTGATCGGCACGCCCGACGGCAGCTTCGGGCAGGTCTGGGATCGTCGCCCCGCGTCCTCGCCCGACCGGCTGGCGGCGGCGCGCGATGTTCTGGAATGGGCGGGCTATGACATGACAAGATACGGAAGGATCGGCGAATGAAGACGGCAGCGATCATCGGCGGCGGTGTCATCGGCGGCGGCTGGGCCGCGCGCTTTGCCCTCAACGGTTGGAACGTGGCCGTCTTCGACCCCGACCCGCAGGCGCAGCGCAAGATCGGCGAGGTGATGGAAAACGCCCGCCGGTCCTTGCCCGGCCTCACCGATCTGGCCATGCCCGAGGAAGGCGCGCTCAGCTATCACGCCACGCTGGAGGAGGCCGTGGAACGCGCGGATCTGATCATCGAAAGCGTGCCCGAGCGGCTGGATCTCAAGCACAACACCTATGCGCGGATCCAGGCGGCCTGCCGCGGCGATGCAATCATCGGCTCGTCCACCTCGGGCTACAAGCCCTCGCAATTGCAGCAGGACGCGGCCGATCCCGGCCAGATCATGGTGATGCACCCGTTCAACCCGGTCTATCTGCTGCCGTTGATCGAGCTTGTGCCCTCGGGCGCCAATCCGGCCGACCGGGTGGAACGCGCCAGGCAGATGCTGCTTTCCGTCGGCCTGCATCCCTTGCAGCTGCGCGCCGAAATCGACGCGCATATCGCCGATCGTTTTCTTGAGGCCGTCTGGCGAGAGGCGCTCTGGATGGTGCGCGACGACATCGCCACGACCGGGGAGATCGACAATGCGATCCGCTACGGCTTCGGCCTGCGCTGGGCGCAGATGGGCCTGTTCGAAACCTACCGCATCGCGGGAGGAGAGGCGGGCATGGCCCATTTCATCGAGCAGTTCGGCCCCTGCCTGCAATGGCCCTGGACGCGGCTGACCGATGTGCCCGAGCTGACGCCCGAACTGATCGCCAAGATCGCCGATCAGTCGGACGCGCAAAGCGGCGGGCTTAGCATCAGGGAGCTTGAGCGCGCGCGCGACGACAACCTGGTCGCCATCCTGCGCGCGCTCAAGGCCCGCGACTGGGGCGCGGGCGCGCTTCTCAACGCGCACGACCGTGCCCGCGCGCCCGGCGAAGGCGACATCGCGCGCCCCTTGCGCACCGTCGCCCGGGCGGTGCCGCTCGACTGGACCGATTACAACGGGCACATGAACGAGGCGCGCTATCTTCAGGTCTTCGGCGACGCGACCGACCGCTTCATGGAAATCATCGGCTGCGATGCCGATTACATCGCGGGCGGCCAAAGCTTCTTCACCGCCGAGACGCA
The DNA here is from genome assembly GCF_052826345.1 of Brevirhabdus sp. NCBI lineage: Bacteria > Pseudomonadati > Pseudomonadota > Alphaproteobacteria > Rhodobacterales > Paracoccaceae > Brevirhabdus > Brevirhabdus sp. The sequence continues at coordinate 20,433 of NZ_JBRBUA010000074.1, forward strand.
CATCCGGCACCTGGCTGAGGCCCGCGCGGGCGCGCGCATCCATGTCGACACGCGCTGCCTGTCGGGTGGGGGCAAGAAGATGCACCTCTTCCACCAGCTCTTTGCGGGCGAAAACCTGTTGGCGACGGGGGAGCACATGTTGATCCATGTCAGCCTGGACACCCGCAGGGCGACGGCCATTTCCGACGCGCTGGCCGGGAAACTGGATCGCATCGTGCGCGCACATGCCCGCCTGCCGCACCCCGAGGGCGTCGGCGCCGCCGTCGGGAAAAAGGGGGATGCCGGTGCCGCCCGGTGAAGCGCCCCGATGAAGCGCTCCGGTGTATCTTCTCCGGTTGCCTGCGACGGTCCGATGCGGCGCCGCCGCCGATCGCCGCTTCTTCTGGTGGAAAATATCCTCGCCGAAGGCGGCCGCGGTGTTGCGGCCCGCGCGGCGGCGCAGCTCAGACCAGACGGCTGAAGCCGGAGGTCGACCCGTCGTGGCTCATGAAGGGAACCGAGGGCGGCTGGGTGACATTTTCGGCCAGCAGCCCCTGAACCTCCGCCAGCACCAGTTCGGTGATGAAGGGCAGGTCAAAACTGCGCACGGCCTCCAGCGGGACCCATTGCAGATGGCTCAGCTCATCGCAGGCGCCCGAAAAATCATCGAGATCGCCCATCACATGCGCGCAGTCGACCATGAAGAACCGGGCGTCGAACCGGCGCGGCCGTCCCGGCGGCGTGATCGCGCGAAAGACGAAGGAAAACCCGGCCGCCGAAGGGCGGATGCCGCCGGTGTCGAACCCCTGCCAGCTGGGATGGACCCGCGGGGCCGCGGGAACGGCTCCGATACCGGCAGCGGCCGCGTCGTCCGCGCGCGCCAGCCGCAGTCCTGTCTCCTCCCAGGTTTCGCGGATCGCGGCGGCGATCAGCTGCGCCGCCAGACCCGGGCGCGCGCCGCGCTTCAGCCGTGACAGGCAGGCACGCGATAGATCGCCGGTCAGGTCGATCCCCGCATCGCCGGGATCGACGGCGCCGCCGGGAAAGACGAATTTCGACGGCAGGAAGGCAGCGGTGCGCCCGCGTTGTCCGATCAGCACATGCGCGACGCCCGCGCGCCGACGCACCAGGATGACCGACGCCGCGTCGCGCAGCGCGACCTCGGGCGCGGTGCTCATGAAGAAACGGGGCGCGCCAGGACGGGGGCGTGCTCGGCTGCGTGCACGGTTGCGTGCTCGGGCGCCTGCGCAAAGCCGTGCATCCGCTTGGCCCACTGAATGCCCACGATCACGCCCTTCAACCGCGGCAGCAGGTAAAGCGACAAGGCCACGCAGCCGATGGTGAAGGCCGTGGCCAAGGTCACGGGGTCGGGGCGGAACTTGACGAAGGCCCACAGGATCAGCGGTGCCATGATGTGCCCGACGATCAGGATCGTCAGATAGGCGGGCCCGTCGTCGGCGCGGTGATGGTGCAGCGGCTCATCGCATACGGGGCAATCGCGGCGCACCGTCAGATAGCCGCGCAGCAGCGGGCCCGCGCCGCAGTTGGGGCAGCGCCTGCGCCAGCCGCGCTTGACGGCCTGCTTCACCGGGCGCTCGGCCACGTCTGTCGGGCAGCTCGGCTGAACGGTCTGCGCGGGGGCCGGGCTTACGGCGTCAGGGGCCGCGTCCCGGCCGTCGCGGGCGATCGGTGATGCGTTCATCTTGCAGATGTTCCTTTGATGATCGCTCGTAACATAATGCCAAACGCGCCCGGTTTCACGGGCGCAGATGGCCTTGCGGCGCGATGTCGCAAAAATTTGCCATCCCCCGCGACGGAAATCCGAGGCTGCGCCGTTTGTGGTTCAGGACATCGGGAAACAGATTGACCGCGATGTTTGCAACGAAGCCGACCGAAAGGACTGACCATGACCACGAAGACCAAACTCATCACCGCCGCGACGCTGGCCGCGCTGGGCGCCGGATCGCTGCTGAGCGCGCCCGCCTTCGGCGAAAGCCACATGCCCGCCCCGCGCGGTGCCGACCGCGGCGCCGCGATGTTCACCCAGCTCGACGCCGACGGCGACGGCAAGATCACCCGGGCGGAAATCGACGCGCAGGCGCAGGCACGTTTTGCGGCGGCGGATTCGGACAACGACGGAACGCTCAGCGCCGCGGAACTCCGCGCGGCGGAAGAGGCCCGCGTCCAGCAACGCCGCGAGCAGCGCATCACGCGGATGATCCAGATGCGCGATGCCAACAACGACGGCGTGCTGAGCGCCGAGGAAATGCGCGGCGATCGCGATCCGGCGGCGATGTTCGCCAGGTTGGATACCGACAAGGATGGCGCGGTGTCCCAGGCGGAATTCCAGGCCGGGCACGAGAAGATGGGCAAGAAGCGCAAGGGCCACGGCAAGATGGGCGGCAAGACGGGCGGCAACGGGCACGGCAAGGACCGGGCCCACGACCGCGACCGCGACCACGACCGCGATCGCGACCGGGATGCGCGCCGTCCGGCGCAGGACCCCGTCGCGCAGTAAGGCGCGGCCCGCAAGGCGCAGGGTCCCCGCCCATGCAGCGGGGGCCCCTCATTGTAACGATCTGGGTTTCGGGATAGGCCGGAACAGGGATGGATATGGCGTTTGACAGCCTTGGCGATGCCTCTGACGACACGCTCTTGGTGCTTTATGCCAACGGCGACCCTCAGGCGGCGCGTACCCTTTCGCTGCGGCTCGTGCCTCGGATGAACGCGCTGGCGCGGCGGATGCTGGGCGACCGCGCCGAGGCGGAGGACGTCACCCAGGATGCGATGCTGCGGCTGTGGCAGATCGCGCCCGACTGGCGACCCGGCGGCGCGCAGGTTTCGACCTGGCTCTACCGGGTTACGGTCAACCTGTGCACCGACCGGCTACGGCGCAGGCGCGGCACCCCGCTCGACGCGATCGAGGAGCCGCGGGACGACGCCCCCAGCGTCGAACAGGCGATGCTGGCGCGCAGTCGGCAGGAGGCGCTGGACCGCGCGCTTCAGCAGCTGCCCGAACGCCAGCGCCAGGCAGTGGTGCTGCGCCACATAGAGGGGCTGCCCAACCCCGAGATCGCCACGATCCTCGACGTCGGCGTGGAGGCGGTCGAAAGCCTGACCGCGCGGGGCAAGCGGGCGCTGAAGACGGCCCTTTCCGGGCGAAGGAATGAATTGGGGTTTGACGATGGCTGATCCGGATCACGACGATATCATGCTCGAACGCCTTCTGGACGCCGCGCGCGATGCGCCCCCTGATCCCGGCGCCGATTTGATGGCGCGGGTGCTGGCCGATGCCCGGCGGCTGCAACCCCGGCCTGCCGAGGGGGGGCAAATGGCAGTGCATGCGGGGCGCGGCGGCGCCACCGTCGGCGCGCGCGCGCGGGGACGGCTGCGCGATTTCCTCGGGACGTTGGGCGGCTGGCCCGCCGTGGCGGGGCTGGGCGCGGTCGCGTTGACCGGCCTGTGGCTGGGCGTGTCGCCGCCCGCGGCGCTGGATCAGGCGAGCGCCCCCTATTTTTCGACGGTCGAATTGCTGGCGGACGATGACGTCCTTTACGGCTTCGACGTGTTGCTGGCAGAAGGATGAGGCCAAGATGACGCATTCGCAAGGCAGGTCGCGCGCGGGCGCAAGCCGCCCGTTCAGGGTGGTCCTGTTCCTCTCGCTCGCCGTGAACCTTCTGATCCTCGGGCTGGCGGCGGGATTTTTCTTGCGCGGTCCGGGCGAGGGGCACCGCAGGGCGCAGTTCCGTGGCGGCGAGGCGCCATTCATGCAGGCGCTGGAGCCGCGCGACCGCCGCGCCCTGGCGCAGTCCATCGCCACGCGGCGCGAAACGCCCGAGACGCACCGCGCGCGCACCCGCGAACGGTTTGCGGGGCTGGTTGCCGCGCTTCGCGCCGATCCGTTCGATCCGGCCGCTTTGGCGGCGCTGCTGTCGCAGCAAAACGATGAGGCGGACCAGCGCAGGCGGCAGGGGCAGGACGCCTTTCTGGCACTGGTCGAAGGCAAATCCGCGCAGGAACGCGCGGCCATCGCCGACCGGCTGGAGGCGGTCCTGAAAAAGCCGCGCCGGGGTGCCGACGCACGCGCGGAGCCGAAGCGTTAGGCGCCGCGCGGCCTTTGCCCGCCGCGCCGGTTTCCCCGCCCCCGCAGACGACCACAAACGGCCGCAGACGCCGAGAGACCGTCGCGGGCAGGGGCGGCGCAGACGGCCGCGGGCAGGGGGCGTCAGTGCAACGGTGTGCCGAAGCTGCCGAGGGTGACAAGGTTGCGCCCCTCGGCCTTTGACGCGTAAAGCGCACGATCCGCGCAATCGACCAGCGCATCGGCGCAATCGGCCTGTCCGCTGCTCAGCGCCATCCCGATGCTGAGCGTGATGTGCAGCGTGGTGCCGCAAGGCAGCATGAAAGCTTCCTCGGCGATGCGCCGACGCAGCCGTTCGGCGGCCGCGCGCGCGTTCGCTTCGGAGCAGTTTGGCAGGATGATCAGGAATTCCTCTCCGCCGTAGCGTGCGATCAGATCCTGATCGCGCAGG